>NZ_JACHEU010000004.1 GCF_014201615.1 Aquamicrobium lusatiense
ACCAGGCCCGGCTGTTCGGCCTCGACCACGCCCTTGAGCACCTTGGCGACGCCCAGCGGCTCGACCGTCTCGTCCGACTTCACCAGAATGGCGCGATCGGCACCCATGGCCAGCGCCGTGCGCAGCGTCTCCTGGGCCTGCTGCGGGCCGACCGAGACCACGACGATCTCCGCAACCTTGCCCGCTTCCTTCAGGCGGATCGCTTCCTCCACCGCAATCTCGTCAAACGGGTTCATCGCCATCTTCACATTGGCAAGCTCAACACCGCTGCCATCGGCGAGTGCCCTGACCTTCACGTTGGGATCGATCACTCTCTTTATCGCGACCAGCACTTTCATTAAACAGCCTCGACCTTGTTTTGTAGATAATGTTAAACTCCATAATATGAAATTATCGGATAATGGCGATTTTATAAAGGGGGTTGTTTAAAAAATCAAACTACCCTATGGTGAGGCCACTGAGAAACAGGTGTCCTCGCCAATGTCCATCGACAATGATTTCCGTAACCAGATCCTTTCGAGCGTGGAGCGTTTCGTCGCCGATCGCATTGCGCCGCGAGCATCCGAAATCGATGCCGCCAATCTTTTTCCGGCAGATCTCTACAGGGAGGCGGCTGCGCTCGGCGTCTTCGGCCTCTGGATTCCGGAAGAGTATGGCGGCATCGGGCCGGACATGGTCACGCCGCTTCTGATTTCCGATGTCATTGCGCGCGTCAGTCCATCTTTTGCCCTGATCTTCTCCAATTGCGGCGACGCCGTTACCCCCATTGTCAATTTTGGAAGCGATGAGCAGAAGCGTCGGTTGTTGCCGGGTATCGCGGCCGGCACCACTATTCCCTGCTTTGCCCTGACCGAGCCGGGCTCCGGGTCCGACGCGGCATCGATCTCGACGCAAGCAGAGGAGGTGGATCGTGGCTACCGGATCAGCGGGCGCAAGATGTGGATCACCAATGGCGGTGTCGGCGATGTGTTCACGGTTTTTGCCAAGACCGACCCGGACGCCGGCAACAAGGGCATCTCGGCCTTCATCATTGAGCGCGGAGCACCGGGCTTCACGATCGGCCGCAACGAGGACCTGATCGGCCTGCGCGGTTGCCCGGCGACGGAACTTGTTTTTGAGGATGTGTTCGTTCCGGCCGACCAGATGCTGGGCGAAAAGAACCGTGGCTTCAGGATTGCCATGTCGACGCTGGATGAGGCCCGCCTCAACTGTTCTGCCATGGCGCTGGGGGCCGCCACCGGCGCGCTGCAATGTGCCATCGACTACGCGAAGGAGCGCGTCCAGTTCGGCAAGCCGATCATCGAGCATCAGGGCCTGGCTTTCCTACTGGCCGACTGTGCGGCCCGCCTGACCGGCGCCCGCGCCATATGGCAACGCGCCATGACCATGCTGGAGCGGTCACGCAGCCGGGAGGCGAGCACCATCGCCGCCATGGCGAAACTGCTCAGCACGGAAGCGGCGATGCGCGTGACAACCGAATGCGTGCAGGCGATGGGCGCCAACGGCCTGTCGAAAGCCTATCCGGTGGAGCGCTTCATGCGGGACTGCAAGCCATTCGAGGTTTTTGACGGCACCAGCCAGATCCAGAAGCTGCTCATCGGCCGTCATCTCGAAAAATACGGACTGCCGGAGGTCTCGCACGAAGAGATCGCGGCGCTTGGAATCGCGGCCGAATAGCCCGCACCAATCTGGAGACTGACATGAGCAAGGGTACTGTTTTCGCCACCGGTGCAGCCGGGGGCATCGGGGAAGCTACAGTCGCTCGGCTGCTGGAGGATGGGTACACCGTCGTCGCTGCCGACCTCAGCCAAGACGGACTGGAAATCCTGGCCAGACGGCATGCGGGGCAAAAACTGCATATCGTGCAGGCGGACCTGACCGATGAGACGGCGGCGCGGGCGGCCGTGAACACGGCTCGCGAGAAGGCCGATCAGATCGACTATCTCGTCAATCTGATCGGCTGGTTCGGCACGCAACCTTTCGTGCAGGAAGACTCCGCCTACTGGCGCAAGACCATCGCCATCAATTTCGAGGCGCTGCTCTATGTGACGCACGAGATCCTGCCTGAAATGATCGCCCGCAAGAAGGGCAAGATCATCAACGTCACCTCGGATGCCGGAAAGGTAGGCCAGAGTGGCGAGGCGGTTTATTCGGGCATGAAGGGAGCTGTCATTGCCTGGACCAAGAGCCTCGCGCGCGAGAATGCACGCTATGGTCTCAACATCAACTGCACGGCGCCCGGACCGACGGAGACGGCGCTCGAACTGGCGCAGGACCCCGACATCATCGGCCGCGTAGTCAAGGCCATTCCTTTCCGCCGTTTCGCCAGGCCATCGGAGCAGGCCGCCATGATTTCTTTCCTGTGCGGGCCGGACTCCGACTTCATCACCGGTCAGGTCTACAGCGTCAGCGGCGGACTGACGATGATCTGACCGGTAACCGGTCCAACCTGAACTCAAGAGGGGATGCCATCCATATGGCCATCGATTTCCTGTGCAATCATTTCACTGCCGACAGCATCGCCAAGAACTACCTTCACAATGAGGAGGAGGCGGCGCGTTTCGCCCAGATCGGCCTGACCGACAATCTGGTTGGCAATGACCCCGAAGTCTTTCTGGCCGAGATGTCGAAGATCGGGGTGGAGAAGCTTCTGGTGCCGTCGATCGTCACCTGGTCCTACTGGCGTTCCGAGCCGGTCGAGCACACGACGCCGGAGGAGGTCATCGAGATCCGCAAGGCGGCGCCCGATCGCATCTACGGGCTCTATGGCGTCGACGTGCGCAAGCGCATGGCCGGTGTGCGAGAGCTGGAAATGCTGGTGCGCGAGCATGACTTCCGCGGCATCCATATTCACCCCCATGGCTTCGGCTTCCCGCCGGACCATGCCTACTACTTTCCGTTCTACGCAAAGTGCGAGGAACTCGGCGTTCCTGTCGTGATATCGATGGGCCACACCGTCGACCTGATGCCGATCGAGAACGGCAAGCCGATCCATCTCGACAAGATCGCCCTCTATTTCCCGGACCTCAGGATCGTCTGCGCCCATACGGGCTGGCCCTGGGTGGAAGAGGCGATCGCGCTCGCCTGGAAGCATCCCAATCTCTATATCGGCACCTCGGCCTACAAGCCCAGGAACTGGTCGCCGCAACTGGTGAAGTTCATCAATAGCTGGGGCAAGGGCAAGGTGATGTGGGGAACCGATTTCCCGCTCATCATGCAGAAGGAATCCATCGAGCAGGTGAAGGCGCTGGGCCTGAAGCCGGATGCGGAGGCATCGCTTCTGCACGGCACCGCACAGCATGTCTTCGGGCTCTGAACAGACAAGAGGGAGTTTCATCATGAGCGGAGAATCGGGACTTGAGGCCGCCTTCGAAAGCGGCGTGGCCAAGCTGATGATCGCGCGCGAGCGACGCCGCAATGCGCTCGACGATGCAACGATGGAAGCGCTACGCGATGCCCTGATCAGAGCCAAGCGCGAGAGCATCGGCGCCATCGTGTTGTGCGGCGAGGGCACCAAGGCGTTTTGTGCCGGATCCGACCTGAAGGAAATGGCGGAGCAGAGCTATGACGAGAGGCTGATGCACACTGAACTCGGCCAGGAGATCGGCGACCTCATTGAAGCGCATCCGGCAGTGGTGATCGCAGCGATCGAGGGGTATTGCCTCGGCGGCGGGCTGGAGATCGCCTCGGCCTGCGACTATCGCATTGCCGGGCGTTCGGCTGTCCTCGGCCTGCCCGAGGTGGCGATCAACGCCTTGCCGTCATGGGGCGGAACGGTGCGCATCCCGCGAATCGTCGGTGTGGGACGCGCACGCGAGCTGGTGATCTTCGGACGTATGCTCAGCGGAGCCGAAGCGGAGCAATGGGGGCTTGTCGCCCGCGCGGTAGACGATGGCGCCGCCGTAAACGAGGCCATGGAACTGGCGCGTCAGATCGCTTCCGGGCACGATCGCAGGACTGTGTCGATCGCCAAGCACCTTCTGAGTTTCGGCTATGGCATACCTGCCCGCAGCGGCCGGCATCTGGAATATCTTGCCGATATGAACCAGCTTGGCAGCGATGCTGTGGAGCAGGGCGTGGCCAGGTATAAGAGCTGACCGGCTGGCGCGGACGGGAGGAGAGAAGATTGAACGAGCAATTTGCCGAAGAGGCAAGGCCCGCACAGCGCCTCGACGCTTTGCTGTCACCACGGTCGATCGCGGTCATCGGCGCATCGCCGCGTCCCGACACGCCCGGTCACGATACGCTCAGGCAGCTTGCCCGCATCGGCTATGCAGGCAAGATCATCCCGGTAAACCCGAAATATGAAGAAATCGCCGGCCTGCGCTGCGTTCCCAATCTGGCGGCCCTCGACGAGGCACCGGACCATGCCGTCATCGCTGTTAACAACGACATCGTAGAAGCCGCTGTCGGCGAGGCTGCGGCACGGGGTATCAAGGCCGCGACCATTTTCGCAAGCTGCTATCTGGAAAATGACACCAGCCCGAAACTGGTCGACCGGCTGAGGAGGGAGGCGCAGCGGAGCGGCATGTCGATCGTCGGCGCCAATTGCATGGGCTTCTACAACATGGCGCATCGTGTTGCGGCGAGCTGGTTCCCGATCGAGGACCTGCCCTCCGGACCGATCGCGTTCGTCAGTCATTCGGGGGCGGTTTTTGCGGCATTCCTCGGTCTGGACCAGCGACTGGGTTTCAGTCTGGCCGTCTCGGCAGGGCAGGAACTGACAACCACGGTCGCCGACTATCTCGACTATGCGCTGGACCTGGAGGAAACGCGCGTTGCGGCGCTTTTCCTCGAAACCATACGCGACCCCAAGGGGTTCGAGAGGGCGCTTGAGAAAGCGCGCGCACGCACCGTTCCGGTGGTTGCCATCAAGGTCGGCCGCACCAGCCAGAGCGCCCGTCTTGCGGAAAGCCATTCCGGCGCCATCGCCGGAAATGACGCCGCCTATCAGGCGCTGTTCGACAGATATGGCGTGATCCGTGTCAGGGACGTCGATGAACTGGCGGCGACGGCGACATTGCTTTCGTCGCCAAAGCGCTATGTTTCCGGCGGTCTCGCGGCGATTACCGATTCCGGTGGTGCGCGCGGCCTGCTGATCGATCTGGCCGAGGACGAGAAAGTTCAGTTTGCCGATATCGGAAAGGCCACGCAGAAAATCCTGAGCGAACGGCTGGATTATGGCCTTGAGCCGGTGAACCCGCTCGACGCCTGGGGCTCTGGCCGCGACTATGTCGGCGTCTACCGCGATTGCCTGAACGCGCTTATGGCGGACCCGGCAACCGGTATCGGTATGTTCCTGTTCGACATCGGACTGGAGGACCATCTGTCTTGCGGTTTCGTGGATGCCTGCATCGAGGTCGCGACCGCCAGCGAAAAGCCGGTATTCGTTGCCACCAACTTCGGCAAGCTGCCGCGCACCGGACTGGCGAACCGGCTGCGTGAGGCGGGCATTCCGCTGATCGACGGAGTTGGCCCGGCGTTGCGTGCGGTCAGGCATCTGATGAATATGAAGCCTTTCGCGGCCGCCTCTGCCTATGGGGAACGCTCTGGAGCGATGTCGGAGGTCGCTGCCAACTGGAACGAGATGCTGACACGGCCATCGGGCGGCTTCGTTGACGAAGCCACGGGCTATCGTCTGCTTTCGGACTGGGGCATGAACACGCTCCAGTATGAGACGGTCGACAGCGCGCAGGCGCTCAGCGAGGCGCTTGACGGCTTTATCCTGCCGGTTGTCCTCAAGACGGCCGTTCCCGGCATCCTGCACAAGTCGGATGTTGGCGGCGTGCGCGTCGGCCTGCCCGACCGCGCTGCGGTGGAAGCGGCCTACTCCGATATGGCGACGCGGCTCGGTCCGCAGGCCCTGCTGGTGGAGATGGCGCCAAAAGGTGTCGAGCTCATCGTCGGCGGGCTGGTCGATCCGCAGTTCGGGCCGATCGTCATGATCGGTGCCGGCGGCGTCATGGTCGAGCTGTTCAAGGATGTGACCTTCGTGCTGGCTCCGGCCTCGCGGGACGAAATCCGCACCGCGATCAGCCGGCTCAAGGCCTCGGCCATCCTCGACGGGTTCCGCGGATCGGAGGCGGTTGACCTCGAGGCAGTGGTTGATGCCATCCATTCGTTCGCACAGCTGGTCGCCGACCTTTCCGACAGCATCACCGGCATCGAGATCAATCCGCTTCTGGCGACATCGAAAGGCTGCATTCCGCTGGATGTGCTGGTGACGCTGAAGCGCTGAGTTGATTTGCTCGTCTCGGGACTGGAAAGCCGGCGTCATGGTGTCGGCTTTCCAGTCCTGTTTTTATCAACGCCACCTGCGATGGGCGCCTGCTCCGATCATGGCGTGTGCGCCGTCCGGGCCGCATCTGAAATATAGTCGCGCTGGTCTTTCCATCGTCTGGCCTTGTACTCGCTGCGAGCAAGGCTTTCGGGCGCGAGAGCGGTGACTTCGAAGCGCAAAGCTATCTTGCTGCGGATTTCGCTGGCGATCCGTTCGCAAAGTAAGGCGGCCTGACCCGGCTCCAGAAAGCTCTTCGGCATAAAGCGCAGTTCCGCCTGGTCGGAGCCGTCAGGCGTGGTGCTGAGCAGGATCTCGTACTCATCGACTTCGTAAAAGCCGAGCACAACCTGCTCGATTGCCTGTGGCCACACATTGATACCCTTGATGCGATACATTTCGTCCAGACGGCTGATCGAACCGATTTCGATACCGCAGAATGGGCGACCGCATCGGCAATAGGAACCGCTGTGATAGACCGCCAGATCTTTCATACGGCAACGAATGACCGGCGTGTCGAGGTGATAGAGGCTGGTCAGAACCACCTCGCCTTTTTCCCCGTCGCGCGCATGTTTGCCGGTGGCCGGATCTATGACCTCAAGCAGTACATGCGGATCTATGTTGTGCAGCAGGCCCGGCCGGTTCTCCGCGCCCAGGCCTTCCTCGCATGTGAACATGTGATCGTTGCGCGATTGCGTCGAGCCATAACGGTCGAACACGCGTGCGTCCCAGCCGCGCTCGAGCCTGCCATACCAGCGCAGCGATGCGCCTTCCCCGCCGCAGAACAGCGCCTCCACGCCCGACACATCGGCACCCTCATCCCGGATCGCTGCCAGATGCCATAAGTAAGATGTCGTGCCAATCAGCCCTTTCGGTTTGAAACGATCGATAAGTTCCAGCTTGCGCCGGGCATCGTAGTTGCCGGCAGGAAGAACGTTGAGCCCGTAGTCGAGCGCCCCGTGATATTCCAGCCTGCCGCCGCCCAGCATGGTCAGCGGCAGAGTGAGCAAAGCCGTGTCGCCCGGCCGCAGGCCGGCCCATCGGTACATATAGGCGTAGACCGCAGAACTGCCCTGCAATTCGCGCAGCGTTTGCGCATGCAGTTCCTGCCCCTGTCCGGACGTGCCGCTGGTGGTGAAAAGCATGAGTGGCCCGGCATTCCCGATGAGATGCCGGAGACGGCTCCCATAAGGCGGTTCGTTCACCTGATCCGCGATGAAGTCGCTCTTCTCGACTGTGGGCACGCGCTTCGTGAAATCCTCCAGCGAATTGATCCTGGTGATATCCAGGCCATGCTCACGCCAGAGACGGGCATAGAAGCCATTGGTGTTAGAGACGTGATCGAGCAATGCCCTGACCCGGCGAAACTGCAGCGCCCGCAATTCGGCATGCTCCATCTGCTCGAATGCATCGCGCATGATCGGCAGGGAATTCAGCATCATTTTGTCTCTTTCGGACCGTCGCGCACCTCGGCTGCATCCTTCCGGGTTCCGGTCAGTGCCGTCAGGTTCAGAACGTCATCAATCCGTCGCGGACCAGATGGCGTGCTATCAACAGGCGCTGGATTTGCGGTGTGCCGTCGAAAATCTGGAAGGTCCGGGAGTCGCGCATCAGGCGTTCAGCAGGGTTTTCCTTAGACAGCCCGCTGGCACCCATCACCTGCACGCACTCGGTGGTGACGCGCACCGCCATTTCCGTACACAGCAATTTGGCGATCGAAGCGATTGCGCTGGTTTCCCTTGCTGCGCCGCGGCCCATGGCGTCGAGCCCTTTAAACCAGACCGTTCTGCACATCTCGATCTCTGCCGCGAGTTCGGCGATCAGAAACTGCAGGCCCTGATGATGGAAAACTGGCTTGCCGAATTGCTGACGCTCAAGCGCATATGAGCGGGCGATTTCAAGCGCTGCTCTTGCTGCACCAAGCGCCATGCCGGCAGCGTTGAGCCTGGCCGAGTCGAGCGTCAGCATGGCGATCCTGAAGCCTTCATTTTCCTCGCCGAGACGATGGCTGTCCGGCACGAAGACATCCTCAAGCACCAGTTCGCTGGTCGGATTGCCGCGCAGGCCGGTAAGCGGCTCGTCCCGGCCTCGCTCGAAACCCGGGGCGCCGTTCTCGATAAGGAATGCGGAGATGCCGCGTGATCCGGCGTCGGGATCGGTCTTGGCGAAAACGACGAAGACATCGCCCACCGAACCATTGGTGCACCACATCTTCCGGCCGTTGATGCGGTAACCTCCTTTGACCCGGACAGCGCGGGTGCGCATGGCGGATACGTCCGATCCCGCCAGCGGCTCTGACATCGAGATGCAGGGGACCCTGATGCCGGCAGCCACATCCGGAACGATCGAGGAGGAAAGGGCCGGCGTCGCTTTCGCGATAATCGGGGTCAGCACGTCGGCGCAATTGGCGAAGGTTACGGCAAATGCCGGGCTGGTCCGCGCGATGCGTTCCGCTGCCAGCAGCGGCAGGACGCGATCCTCGCCGATGCCGCCCAGCTCTTCCGGTATGTCCATGCGAAAAAGGCCGAGTTCACCCGCCTTGCGATACAGATTTTCCGGGAATTCGGCGGTGAGCTCCATATCCGGAACGGCTGGCCGGACATGCTCATGACAGAACCGGTCGACAGTTGCGAGGACGGAGGAGCGAAGGGAAGTGTCAGTCAATCTGTTGGCCCCGATGTTATGTTGGCTTTGCCGGAGAAATGTAGGATTGTTTAGAAAATAAAGTCTTTTTTCCGTTTAACCCTTGCCAGTTGCGTGAAAATACCCATAGATGTTTGAAAAAATCAACACACAAAAGAGAATATCGGAGGGGAAGGGAAGATGGAGGCGGAAGCCTGTTACCTGGATGTCGGGCAGTGGGCCCATCCCTTCGGCCATGCCCCATGGCATTTCGAGGGAGAGACCGTCAGCGTATTCGTGGAGGCGGAGCCGCGGTCGCTGGCTGCTTTCGTGCCGCTGCCATTGACCCTGTCGGGTCCGCCCGTTTTCAGGCTCACAGTGCATGCCCTGCGCTCCGATTGCGGCCTTGGTGCGGAATGGGCCGCGCGCAATCCGCAGCGGTCGCAGTTCCACGAGGCGGTAATTGCGTTCAACGCCGCCATCGATGGTGTCGACGGTAACTGGGACCCGTTCATGTGGACCGATGCGGAGGCGCAGCTCTGCGTGGGCCGTGAACTCTACGGCTTCTCCATGCGGTTGGGAGACGTTGCAATGACCAGACGCCCGGCCTTGAACGGCTGGCGCCGTGGCGATTTCGTCTCGGCCCGCGTCGGTCAGGATGGTGTTCCGATCATGTCGCTGGAAATGCAGATGGAAGGTGCAGGCTCGCAGGCGGCCGCACCACCCGTGCCGGGTACGCCGGTGTTCTATTCGCGCCGGACACTGCCAAGGCCCGACAGTCCGGCTATCTCCGATATCGTGCTCAGCCGCACGACGATGCAGAGCCTGCGATCGGGGGAAGTCTGGTCCGGCAGCGGCAGTTTCCGCATTTGGGACGAGCGGCTTGCAGCGCTGGCTGGCGGCAGGGTGCTTGGCGCGCGCTGGAGCAGTTTCGAGATGACCAAGCCGCCGGCCGAGGTCCTCGGACGGTGGGTGGCCAGGAGTGGAGAACTGACATCATGATAGACCTTCGCAACAAGACCGTTCTTGTCACGGGTTCGTCCCGCGGTATCGGCCGGGCGATCCTGGAAACCTGCCATGCGGCCGGAGCTGGCGTCGTGCTTCACTATGGCCGCAATGCCGGCGCTGCCGATGAAATCACGTCGCGGCTGGGCGCGGAGCGGTGTCTGGCGGTGCAGGGCGAACTCTCTGAACTCGCCGATGTGAAGCGGCTGTGGCAGACTGCCGTCGACTGGACAGGAAGAGTGGATGTTCTGGTGAACAATGCCTCGATCCGCATGGATCTCGATATCGAAGCTCCGGATGAGGAGTGGGACCGGGCGTGGCGGAAGGTACTGGACGTCAATCTCATAGCGCCCGCGCATCTCGCACGAATGGCAGTACGGCATTTCCAGCAGCGCGGCGGCGGAGCGATGATCAACATTGCCAGTCGGCCGGCGTTCCGCGGTGACACCGCCACCTGCCCGCATGATGGCGCGGCAAAGGGCGGGCTGGTGTCGCTTACCCGCCAGATCGCGCGGCATTACGGCGGTGACAATGTGAAGGCGTTTGTGGTCGCCCCTGGCATTATCGAGACCGATCAGGCCACGGAATTCTTTGAGGCCAGCGGGCGTGCCGCGTGGCTGGAAGAGATTCCGGCCGGACGCTTCGGCCGTCCGTCCGACATCGCCGGTATTGTGGCTTTCCTCGCTTCGGGACTGGCCGACTATGCGACCGGATCGACGATAGACGTCAATGGCGCCTCATATGTACACTGACCGATGCCTCAGAAGGACGGTGGGGTTGCTGCGCTGACGACCTCGCATATGTCCTCGCCCAGGTTGCGGAAGCGGTGCGGGAGAGAGCTGTTGAAATAATAAGCCTCTCCTGCCTGAAGGATCCTGCGTTCGGTGCCGACGGTGACTTCGAGCGAACCACTCAGAACAATCCCGCACTCCTCTCCCGAATGTTGCAACATTTCAACGCCCGTGTCGGCGCCCGGCTCGTATCGCTCCGTTACCATCTGCAGCTTGCGGTTCTTGTCCCTGCCATTCACGAGGAGGAAGGAAATATCTCCGCCGCCGATCTCAACAAGATCTTCCTTGCCGAAAAAGACATTGGAAGCGCTTTCGGTGTCGAGTGAGAAGAAATCGGCGATGCTGATAGAGAAGACCGACAATATCTTCTTCAGAGATGCAACCTGAGGGCTCGTGACACCTTGCTCTATGAGGGAAATCGTGCCGTTTGTCAGACCTGCACGCCTTGCCAGCTCCCTTTGGGAAAGGCCGTATGCGGCGCGCAGCGTGGCCAGGCGCTCGCCGACGCCATCAGGGTCATTGCCGTGCTTTGCTTCGTTCACTTTGATCTTCTTCTTGGTTCTTTGTTCATTTTTAACTACGCCAATCTCCCCCGGATGCACAAGGCAGAAATGACATAAGCCCGTTTCCGCAAGGACGACATTCTCATGTGGACAGCTCACGGGAAGTGTGTAATGTAGAAAAAATCAAACACATGCGAATGTCGGGAGGACCTCGTTGGACTTTGAGCTTACCAGTCAGCAGGCTTTGATAGCAGAGACGGCACGTCGTTTCGTGTCGGCGCATCTTATGCCGCATGAAGAAAATATCGAACGGCTGGGCGAGGTGCCGGATGAGCTGCGCCATCAGCTCAAGGCACTGGCGATGGAGGCCGGCCTCTATGCGGCCAATATGCCGGAGTCGGTTGGCGGAGCTGGCCTGAGCAATGTCGAGCTCGCCCTTCTGGAGCGCGAGCTGGGGCGGGTCAGTCTGCCGCTGGCAAGCTGCGTGCTTCGCCCGGCGCCTATTCTCAAGGCCTGTGCCGGCGAGCAGATCGAGCGCTATCTCAAGCCCGTCGTCCGGGGCGAGCGTGTCGATTGCTTTGCGCTGACCGAGCCGGGTGCGGGATCGGACGCCAACAACATCTCCACCGAGGCGGTGGCCGACGGCGACGACTTCATCCTCAATGGTTCGAAGCATTTCATCAGCCATGCCGATGTCGCCGATTTCGCTATCGTCTTCGCCGTCAGCGGCATGACCGAGGGCGCACGGCCGCGCAAGCTCATTACCTCTTTCCTCGTCGACAAGGGAACCCCCGGTTTCGAGGTTCGCCGCATGGGCCGTGCCGTCGGCAACCGGGGCTATCACCAGTGCGAGCTCTTCTTCACCGATTGCCGCGTGCCGGGAAGCCAGGTTCTTGGCGAAGTGCATCGGGGCTTCGATGTCGCCAAGGAATGGCTGTTCGCGAGCCGGCTGGCGATCGCGGCCAATTGCGTGGGGCGGGCCGAGCGCATTCTTGAGATGTCTCTGCAATGGGCGGCGACGCGCAGGACTTTTGGCAAGCCGATCGCGGATCACCAGGGAATTGGTTTCAAGCTTGCCGACATGGCGACCGAGATCGAGGCGGCGAAGCTTCTGACGCTGCAATGCGCATGGAAGATCGACCGGGGTGAGGGGAGCGAGGCCGTAGTCGCCATGGCGAAGATGTATTCCAGCGAGATGCTGGGCCGGGTTGCCGACAATGCAGTACAGATCTTTGGCGGCATGGGCGTGATGCAGGAGATGCCGGTTGAGCGCTTCTGGCGGGATGCACGCGTTGAGCGGATATGGGACGGTACGTCGGAAATCCAGCGTCATCTGATCGCGCGCGAGCTGACGCGCCCATACAAGCAGTAGGAGGAGCAAAGTGGACTCACTGATCAGAACCGCGCGCGAGGGCCGTGTCTTTATCGTGACGCTTGATCGACCCAGGGCCAATGCCATCAACATCGCCATGAGCGAACAGTTGGCTGAGGCGTTTACCACTTTTCGCGATGACGATGACCTCTCCGTCGCCATCGTCACCGGGGCGGGCGACAAGTTCTTCTGCGGCGGCTGGGATATGAACGAGGCTGCCAGCGGCGTGAAGGACAATGAGGAGCACGGCACCGGCGGTTTCGCCGGGCTGCAGGTGCTGCTCGACTGCAACAAGCCGCTTATTGCCGCGCTCAATGGTCTGACGGTTGGCGGAGGCTGGGAGATTTCGCTGGCCTGCGATCTGGTTCTCGCCACGCCCAACACCCGTTTCTGGTTTCCGGAAGTGCAGCGCGGCTTCATCGCCGATGCGGGGGGCGTGCAGCGTCTTCCGCGCATGCTGCCAAGGCGCATCGCCATGGAAATCCTGCTCACCGGCCGGTGGTTCGAGGTGGCGGAAGCTGAACGGTGGGGCATGATCAATGCCATCGTCGAAAGTGATGAGCTGATGCCGCGCGCCCTGGAACTGGCAAAGCAGATCGCCAAAGGGGCTCCGCTCTCGGTGCAGGCGACAAAGGAAGTCGTGCGTGCAACCGAGACGATGAGCGATCGCGATGCGCTGACGGGCCTGAACGGGCTTGCCCTGCCGCTTCACCAGAAGATGCTGGCCTCTTCGGATTTCCTTGAGGGACCGAAGGCCTTTACCGAAGGCCGCGCACCGGTATGGACAGGGCGCTGAGGAGTTTTAGCCGATGAGCAAGACCATCATCACCGCTGCCATCACCGGCTCTATCCACACGCCGAGCATGTCGCCCTACCTGCCGGTTACGCCGAAGGAGATTGCCGATCAGGCGATTGGCGCGGCGCGGGCCGGGGCGGCGATCGTGCATCTGCATGCCCGCAATCCCGAGACCGGAGAGCCGGCATCCTCGCCGGAGCTGTATCGGGAGATCGTCACGCGCATTACCGATGCCTGCGATGTCGTCATCAACATCACGACCGGTGGCGGCAACAACATGAGCGTCGAGCAGCGACTGGCAGCCGCCGTCGAACTGAAACCGGAGATATGCTCGCTCAACATGGGATCGATGAATTTCCCCATGCACACGCTGCTGCGCAAATACACCGAGTTCAGGCACGGCTGGGAGCGGGAATACATCGAGGAGAGCCGCGATTTCGTGTTCAAGAGCACGTTCAAGGACATCGAGGATACGGTGAGGTTGCTTTCGCCGCTCGGTACGCGCTTTGAATTCGAGTGCTACGATGTCGGCCACCTTTATACGCTCTCCTTCTTCGAGCGCGAGGGCCTCATAGAAGCGCCTTATGCGGTGCAGTTCGTCATGGGCATACTGGGCGGCATCGGCGCATCGCTGGAGGAGCTTGTGCACCTGAAGACGACGGCGGATCGCCTGTTTGACAGCCGCTATCGCTTCTCCGTTCTGGCAGGCGGCAAGGCGCAGATGCGCATCGCGGCTGGCGCGGCCATCCTGGGCGGCAATGTCCGCGTCGGCATGGAAGACAGCCTCTTCATCTCGGCCGGCCAGTTGTGCGAGAGCAATGCCCAGCAGGTCGAGAAGGCGGTGCGGATCCTGAGCGAACTGTCATGCGACATCGCGACGCCAGCCAATGCGCGGCAGATGCTCGAGCTCAAAGGCAGGGTGGGCTGACCGATGTCGGGCGAGCGGATATGCAGTCTGATCGCCAGCCCGCGCCGCGATGGCAATTCGTCGCTCATGGCGCGCGCCTTTGCCGAAGGCGCGGCCGCAGCAGGCCATGAGGTGGAGACCCTGCACATTGACGACTATGTGACTGCTTTCCTGCGCGATTGCCGTGAATGCCGCACCGCCGATGGGGAATGTGGAATCGAGGACCGCTACGCCGAATTGTTGCTGGAGCACATGTTGCCGGCATCAGCCATCGCCATTGCCTCGCCGATCTATTGGTACGGTTTGCCGGCGCGGTTCAAATGCGTGGTCGACCGGCTTGTCTGCTATACAAGCCATCGGCATCGCCGTTCGGAAGAAGTTCTGCAACGATTGCGCGGCAAGAAATATGCGCTGCTGCTGTCGTCGGAAGAGAGCAACCAGGGAATGAGCGTCGGCATTGTCCAGCAGATGTCGGATTTCTGTCGGTATACCCATGGAGCGCTGGTCACAGTGGTCAATGCCGTCGGCAATCGCCGTGGTGAGGTCGCGCGCGATCCCGCGCAGCCATTGGCATTGGCCCGGCGGACCGGTGCCGTTTTGCTGCAGGCCCGCGCTACCGATTTCAGGATCGATACATCGCGTTCCGGGACCGTATGGTCTGGAGGAGAAACCGGATGAGTGGTCTCACGCAAGAGACGCCCGCCATTGCGCGGGATATGGCAAGGAAAGTCCTGTGCCGCTTCAGGAATGTCAATAAGAGCTACGATGGCAAGGCGCGTGTCGTTGCCGATCTCGATCTCGACATTCATCAGGGAGAATTCCTGACATTGCTCGGTCCCTCCGGGTCGGGCAAGACGACGACGCTCATGATGCTGGCTGGCTTCGAGCAGCCAAACCATGGAACCATCGAGCTGGATGGCAGTTCGATAGTCGGTGTGCCTGCCTATCAGCGCAACATAGGCATGGTGTTCCAGAACTATGCGCTCTTCCCCCATATGACTGTTGCCCAGAATCTCGCGTTCCCCCTGCGCATGCGTGGCATTGCGAAGGCTGAGCGGGAGCGGCGCGTCAGCGACATTCTGGACATGGTGCGGTTGCCGGAGGTGGCCGACCGCCGCCCCGTCCAGCTTTCCGGAGGCCAGCAGCAGCGTATCGCCCTGGCGCGGGCGCTGATCTTCGAGCCGCAGCTCGTTCTGATGGACGAGCCGCTTGGTGCGCTCGACAAGCAATTGCGCGAGCAGATGCAGCTCGAAATCCGAAGCCTGCATGAAAGGCTTGGCATTACTGTTGTCTACGTTACCCACGACCAGTCCGAGGCGCTCACCATGTCGGATCGCGTGGCGGTGTTCGCCCACGGGCGCATCCAGCAGATCGCGCCTCCGGACGATATTTATGAGCATCCAGCCAATGCATTCGTTGCCGATTTCGTGGGAGACAACAATCGCTTGTCCGGTGTCGTCAGAAGCCGGGGCGGAGAAGAATACGAAGTTGACTGCAATGGTCTGGTGCTGCAGGCGGTCGCGAAGTCGGAGCATGGGATCGGCGACGAGGTTCTGGTCGTATTCAGGCCGGAGAACGGGGTGATAAATCATCCCATACCGCCAGCGCCGAACAGGTTCGACGGCAAGATTACCGAAAGGATCTATCTTGGAGATCACCTGCGATTGCGTTGTCAGTTGACAAATGGCGATCTGATAACGGTGAAGATTTCCAACAAGTCCCATCTCTCTACATGCGGAACGGGGTCCGCAATATCTTTATATTGGTCAGGAATGGACTGTTATGTTCTCCCCCAACCTGCTGGCAAGGCGTAGAAAATTTCAAACACACACTGGACGTGGCAGCTCTCGTTTGGTACAGTTTATTTAATTAAACAAAGCCCGATGGGAGCCGGGCAAATAAGGGGAGTGACACATGAAGACATATTTTTCCGCCCTTGCCTGCACGGCCGCACTGTTCGTGTTTCAGCCTGGACTGGCATCGGCGCGTGACCTGACCATCGTTGCGTGGGGTGGAGCCGGACAGGAGGCGCAGCGCGCTGCATTCTTCGGCCCCTACACGAAGGAAACCGGCAAGGCTATTCTCGAGGATCAGACCCCGTTGCTGGCAAAGGTGCGCAGCATGGTCGAATCCGGCAACATCACCTGGGATGTGCTGGATCTCGAATCGGCGGAAGCCATGATCGGTTGCGAGGAAGGACTGTTCGAACGGCTGGACTGGAGCCAGATCGACCAGTCGAAATACGTTGAGCATGTGCACAGCGATTGCGGTTATGGACTTTACACGGCCGGCAACATTCTTGCCTATGATGGCGACCGTTTCCCTCAGGATCCTCCCTCAAGCTGGGCGGATTTTTTCAACACCGAAAAATATCCCGGCAAGCGGGGGATCTGGAACACGCCGAAGGGCGCGCTTGAAGTCGCCCTGATGGCGGACGGCGTGCCGGCTGGCGAGATTTATCAGGTGCTGCGCACGCCGCAGGGCATTGATCGCGCCTTTGGCAGGCTTGACTCTATCAAGAGCGACATACTGCTCTGGAATTCGGGCGCTGAATTTGTCAGCCGGCTGGCTACCGGGGAATATGTCATGACCTATGCCTGGAACGGCCGCATCTCGACGACCAATGACAGCGACGGCAAGAACTTCAGGATCGCCTGGGATGCTGGCTATACCTACGTTACGGACCAGCTCGTCATCGTCAAGGGAAGTCCCAACAAGGAACAGGCGATGGAGTATTTCAAGTTCCTTCACGACCATCCCGAACTGCAGGCTGACTATACGAAGCGCACCTATTACAGCTCCACCAGCTTGGCCTCTCTCGATTATCTGCCGGCCGAGGTGAAGGAGCAATTGCCGCTGATACCCGAGCACCTGAAGAACGCTGTCCCGGTGGATGATGAGTTCTGGGTCGAAAACCTCGACAGCCTGACCGAGCGCTTCAACATCTGGGCAGCCCGGTAGCCGTTTCGCATGTCTCAAGACCGACGGCGCCTGTGGAAGTGCGCCGTCGTTCCATTCCGGAGAAAGCTGTGACGTTTCTTGTCAGGATGACCAGGACCAGGAGCTTGATCAGCCTCATGCTGATAGCACCGCTGTTTGCGTTCCTGATTGCCTTCTACTTCTACCCCATTGCCTCGTTTCTTCTGCGCAGTGCCAGTACTTCGGAAGTGACCGACACCATTCCCGATACCACGGCGGCCCTCGCCGGCTGGGACGGCGAAGGCCTTCCGGGTGACGAAATATACGCGGCGCTCGTCGCTGATCTTAGCGCATCGGATCAGAAGGCCGCTATTCTGGGCCGCCGGCTCAACGCTCTGGAGCCCGGCATGCGGACTGTCGTGCGCAAGGCGACGCTCGCGGCTCGGGAACTTGAAAAATCGTCACCTGCCGAAATCAGGGCAGGCCTGATCGAGGCAGACCCCAAATGGGGCGACATGGCCACATGGAGCCTGCTGCGGCGGGAAACCGGCATCGGTACAGCGACTTTCCTGCTTTCGGCCATCGACGTTCAGCGGGCGGCCGGGAGACTGGAACTGAAGACGGGAGGCGAGGCTCTGTTCCTGCCGATTTTCATGCGCACGCTTGCGATCTCGCTCGCGGTTACACTGATCTGCATTGTCATAGGCTATCCCGTCGCGTGGGTCATCGCCATGGCCCAGCCGCGAACCTCAGCCTGGCTGATGCTGCTGGTGCTCGTGCCTTTCTGGCTTTCAATTCTGGCGCGCACGGCGGCGTGGATTATCGTGTTGCAGGGAAGCGGTCCGGTGAACAGCGTGTTGATATGGGCTGGTCTCACCGACACCCCGCTTCAGCTCGTTTTCAACCGCTTCGGTGTGGTTCTGGTCATGGTCCATGTCATGCTGCCCTTCCTTGTGCTTCCGCTCACCAATTCGATCCGTGCCATTCCAAAATCCTATTTTCAGGCGGCGGCTAACCTCGGGGCTCCGCCATTGCGCGCCTTCGTGCATGTGATTTTTCCGCTTACACTGCCGGGCATGTGGGCGGGAGGTTTCATCGTCTTCATTCTGTCTGTTGGATATTACATCACGCCCGCGCTCGTCGGCGGCCCGAACGATCAGATGATAAGCTCATTCATCGCCTTCTACACCAACCAGTCGATCAACTGGTCGCTTGCGTCAGCCCTCAGTGCATGGTTGCTCGGCGGCATGCTGGTGCTGGTGATGATGAGCCAGCGCTTCGTTGGCCCGATGATCCGGAGGGTGACATGAAAGGCAGAGCTTCAGGGTACGGATGGACCATCCTGATACGCATCGCCGCCTTCCTGGTCTTTGCATTCCTGTTGCTTCCGCTGCTTGTGCTGATCCCGGTATCGCTCACTTCCGGCACGATGCTGGTGCTGCCGACGCCGGGATATTCGATGCGGTGGTACGAAGATGTCTTCTACAATCCGATCTGGCTGAATGCGTTGCGCAACAGCTTGATAATTGCTGCCGTAACCATGAGTGTTTCCCTGGTTCTGGGCACCATGGCTGCTATCGGCATCTGGCGCCTTGCGCCCCGCATGCGGGGTGTCGCGCTCGCCTTGATCAGCGTACCGATCGTCACGCCTGCAGTCATCGCGGCGGTCGCCATGTTCATCTTTCACGCCGGCATCGGCATCGGCGGTACGATGACCAGCATCGTTCTCGGCCATATCGCGATCTCGGCACCTTTTGTGGTGATCACGGTGCTATCGAGCCTCGACGTCTTCGATAACCGTCTCATGATGGCTGCCGCCAGTCTTGGGGCTCCGCCAGGAAAGGCGTTCTGGAATGTCATGCTGCCGATCATCACGCCCGGCATTGTGTCCGGCGCGATCTTCGCGTTTCTCACTTCGTTCGATGAAATCGTACTCGTTCTCTTCCTTGGCAGTCCGGGCATGCGTACGCTACCGCAGGAATTGTTCAGCGGTATTCGCGAGCAGATGACCCCTTCGATCGCCGTGATTGCCAATATGCTGATCGTGGTTGCAACTGCCGCCATAATCGCGGTCGAGATGCTGCGCCGCCGCATCGTGTCTGTCGTGGACAGGAAGTAGCGTCCGGATTGCGGGCCCGGTTGCCTGCTGACTCCATCGGCCGTCCCACGTCCGCTTGTTGCGGGTGGCTTGTTTGACTGAACTCGGCAGGCATCAGCTGGCAGCAGCCAGAGTCTAGGTGTTCAGTCCCGATATTCGATGGATTGGATTGATGAAGAATCGATCTGGCTGTGAAGTCCATCGTTTGCAGATGAACTCGCAGGGTGTGAGGCCCTTTAACATCTTGAGCCCTGTGCCGAAGTTGCAGGCGGCGATGAAGTCCTGGAGATGCCGTCGCAACTGGTCGTGGTTACCGTAGTGGAGGCGCTTGACAGTGGGGTCTCTGAAGGTGCGGTTCATGCGCCCGCCCTGATCGTTGATCCAGGGATGATTGATCTGGGGGGAATCTGTGCTTGATGTCTTTGTCAGTGGATCTTCTAACGCACCGCTTCGATCATAGAACGAGGAACGTCGGGGCAGACACATGATTGGCCTTTCCGGCTAGCTGCGCGCAGGCGAACTTTGAAGGCCGGTCGATGGCGACGAACATGTACAGCTGGGCTTCGGCTGTCTGCAGCTCGGCGACATCGATGCGGAAGTAGCCTGTCGGGCGGGCTTTGAACTTTTTCCTGGCCGGCTTGTCGCCGACAACTTAGGGCGCAGACAGCGATGGGGGGGCGTGTCACGCAAGGGATTACGGCCTCGGGTGCTTAGAGACAATCGCCGAACGGCAGCAGCGTATAGCGTCGGAAGGCGGCAATGACCGCGTCATCTTTCCGCGATAGCATCGTTGAATGCGGCTTCTTCGGTCCCGTCGGCAGGTCGGCTGTCGAGGTCCGCTTCGCTACTGTCTTCTGGTTGATCCCGTAGCGCCTGGCCAGTCCCCTCAGGCTTTCTTGACCATGGTGTATCGATCGACGCACCACCTGTGTTGCCGTGGCGCTCCCATGCGGCACCGGGCCCATAGCGCATCCTTCCATTGCTGGGAAAGATTGCAACATAAAAATCCGGAATCAAACACCGGGGATGCAGGCGGTGGGGTCGAGAGGGATTTGCTTCCTGCGGTCCGAGTCTGGTCGTCAGAATTCACATCAACGAAGGTACACACCGCATATTTCTACTTAACAACTCATACAGAGCATGGCTTGTTATCATGTGATTTAATATTAGAATTTTTTTCTAATAAATCGATACGAAGAAGTTCGATATTCCCCACAGGGCGCTTTGAAGCCTCTTGCATTAGCCCGTTTGCGGCGCTACGAATTTGTTGAGTTACTAAATATGTGACTTAACATGGCACATCGTGATCGGAGGATGCATGACCATAGACGAGGCCATTACGCTATTCGGACGGGAATGCGAGGCTATCTGGCTGACCCAGCCTGAGGAAATTCGCGTCCTCTCACGCGGGGAAAGCGTGCAGGGCGTCGGATCCAGAGGGCAATATCTGACCCCCCTGATCTTCGCGGAAGGCACAGCCCGCTCGCTGGCCGACGAAACGCTCTGGGTCATTCACCTGATGTGCGACCGCCCGGACACCGATCTGGCGACGCTCAAGGTGATGATCTCGGAACTGGTGGGCCGCAAGGCGGGCTTCTTCGAGCTGTTCGGGCTCGAGCACGCCGCCGGCCTCGTCCGCACTTATATCGGGCTTGCCCAGACCGCGCAGGATCTGGCCGAACTTCAGCGTCTGACCGACGCTGCCCTGGCCTATGCCAACCGCGTCCATGTCTGGCTCGACGCTGCCTTTCCCTGGGGCGTCTGCACCGGCTTCATGCGCGCCGGCTATGGTACGCGCAACGCCGATGGTCTGGAAATGGGAGCAAAGTCATGAAGCTGATCCTCAACATGGCCGGGCGCGACACCTGCGCCATCGAAATCTGGGAAGACCGCTATCCGGCCGTGGCCGAAGCGCTGCGCAAGATATTGCCGGTCACCAGCATTGCCCAGCACGGCAAGATCGTGGGCGACCTGCTCTATTTCTGCCTGCCGGTGGTGATGCCCAACGAAAAGCCGCAGACGCTGACGGAAATCTGCAAGGAGCGTCGCGCCGCCAAGGGCACGGCCGGCGGTTCGGTCTGCTTCTACGGCCCGCGCCAGCAGATCTGCATCTATTACGGCGATGACGTGTCGCCGGAGCCCTTCGAGCTTTCCTATTGCGGAGAGATCATCGAAGGGGCGACCGAAATGGAGCTGGCCGCCGTCAAGACCTGGACCAGCCCGGGCGTGCCGCTGACCTTGCGGCTCGCCTAGAAATAACCGTGTTCCCGGTGGGAGGCGGCTTGTGAACATGAACAAAAAAGGGGAAGTCATGACGCATCGTATGAACTGGCTGGCAAGGACCGGCCTGGCAATGGCAGTAGCGGCGACGCTGATGCAGGGGGCAAGCACCCCTGCATTGGCGCAGTCGCAGGAGAACGTGACTTTCGGCTTCTTCGCACCGTTGACCGGTCGCTTCGGTGCCAATGGCGAGCGCTTCAAGGAAGCGGTCGAGCTGTTTGTCGAGCAGACGAACGAAAGCGGCGGCATTGGTGGCAAGCCGCTGGTCGTCCTGACCGAAGACGATCGTGGCGAGCCGATGCAGGCGACCGCGATCGCGCAGAAGTTCTCCGAGAACAAGGATGTTGTGGCGGCCATCGGCTCGTTCACCAGCGGCAACTCCATCGCGGCCGGCGAAATCTTTGCCGCGGCCGGCGTACCGCAGGTCAGCCCGTCATCCTCGCATCCGGACTATACTAAGATCTCCAAATACCAGTTCCGTATTCCCAACACTCAGGACACCATGTCCCTGATCTATGTGAAGACGCTGGAAGAGAACGCGCCGCATGAGCGCGTGGCCATCATCTACTTCCAGGACGACTGGGGCATCTTTGTTGGCAACGCGACCAAGAAGGCGCTCGAAGCCGACGGTTCGGAAGTTCCGGTGTTCGAAGCCATGCTTCCCGACGCCCGCGACTTCCGTCCGCTGGTGACCAAGCTGCGTCAGGCCAATGTGGACGCCATCCTTCTGGCCAGCCATTACGGCCCGTCGGCCACCTTCCTACAGCAGCTGCGCCAGGCGGGCCTCGAAACGCCGGTCATCGGCCCGGAAACCCTCTACAATCCGGAGCTGATCACGCTGGCCGGCGATGCAGCCAACGGTGTCATCACCACCACCTACTTCTTCCCGGGCGATCCGTCGAAGGCCAAGTTCGTGGAAGAGTACAGCGCCAAGTTCGGCCGCGAACCGGATCTCTGGGCTGCCTATGCCTACGACGCCATCTCCATCGCTGCGGCCGGCGCCAAGGCCCTTGCCGATGCAGGTCAGCCGATCACCCGCGAAGCCCTGCGTGACGCCATCGACAACCTGCCGCCGTTTGACGGCGTTACCGGCGTTACCGAATTCGTTGATGGAACACCTGCCAAGGACCTGACGATTCTCAAGATCCAGAATGGCGCTTACACGCTGCTTAAGTGATCTCCCCCGGCGCCTGATATTCCGGAGGGCCTTCAAAGGCCCTCCGGAGATCGGTCCGTGACCCCCTGAGGTTTCCCTCCCATGTTGGAACTCTTTTTCAGTCAGGTCCTTAACGGGATCGTGATCGGCTTCGTGTACGCCATGATTGCACTCGGCTTCAGCCTTGTGTTCGGCGTCGCCAATATCATCAATTTCGCTCAGGGCGCCCTTTTGATGCTGGGTGCGTTTCTGACCTTTACCATGGTGCGGCTTCATGTGCCGCTGGCGTTAGCCATACCGTTGGCGATTGCCATCACCACGGTGACGGGCATGCTCATCGAGAAACTGGCTCTGCGCCCGCTCCAGAATGCGCCCTATATCGCTCCGCTTCTGTCGACCCTGGCGATCGCCATCATCTTTGATGCAGGCGCAGAAATGATCTGGTCTGCGGAAATCCAGTCTTTTCCTTCCCCTCTTTCAAGCTTCGTGATCCTGATCGGCTCAGCATATATTACCGGCGTCGATATACTGATCGTCGTCTTGTCGCTGGTCGTCATGGCGGCGCTGATGCTGTTCCTCTCACGAACCTGGACAGGCAAGGCGCTGCGCGCCACCGCCCAGGACCCGGAAGCCGCGCAACAGATGGGCATCAACGTTCCGCTGATGCGCCAGTTCTCCTTCGGCCTTGCCGGTGCCCTTGGCGCGCTGGCCGGCGTGCTGATCGGCATGTACTACCTGTCGGTCTTCCCGCAGATGGGCATTCCCTTCGGCCTCAAAGGCTTCGCGGCGGCGCTGCTCGGTGGCCTCTCCTCGGTTCCCGGCGCTATTGTCGGCGGCATGCTGCTCGGCATTTTTGAAAGCCTGGCTTCGGGCTATGTCGGCGAAGGCTGGCGCGATGTCACCGCCTTCAGCGTGTTGCTGCTTGTTCTCATAGTGCGCCCGCATGGTCTGTTCGGCAACAAGTCGCTCGACGCCCTCGGCGGCGCATCTGGCGCATCGGGCGGCATTCCCACAACCTCCGTCGTTGCATCCATGGCCGGCTCGACCGGCAGGACCAAACAGCGTGTCATCGATGCGCCCCTGCCCGTTCTGCTTGGCGTCATCGCACTCTTTGCGCTGCTGCCGGTGCTGAGCGGTTCCAACTACCTGATGCAGATCGGCGTGCAGGCCGCGATCTACGCAATGCTGGCCGTCTCGCTCACGCTGCTGACGGGTTCGGCCGGCGTCATCTCCATCGGCCATGCCGCGTTCTTCGGCGTGGGCGCCTATGCCGCAGCGCTGGCGAGCGTAGCCTGGAGCATTCCGGCAGAAGCCGCGTTCCTGTTCGCCGGCGTGGCGGGTGCTGTGTTCGCGGCAGTGCTCTACGCGCCGACGCTGCGCCTCTCGGGTCATACCGTCGGCCTTGCGACGCTCGCCATCGGGCAGATCGTCTATCTCGTGTGCCTCAACTGGGTCGACCTGACCCGCGGGCCCATGGGCATACCCGGCGTACAGCGGCCATCGCTGTTCATCGGCGGGCTCGACATGCGTTCACTGTCGGCCCAGTACTGGCAGGCGCTTGTGGTGCTCGGCATCGTCGTGGCCGTCGCCTTTGCGGTGCTGAACTCGCCGATCGGCAGGACGTGGCGCGCTATTCGCGAAGACAGGCTGGCGGCTCATGCCTCCGGAGTCCCCGTGGCACGCTACCTGACGCTGGCATTTCTCGTCTCCGGCTTCCTTGCCGGTCTGGCTGGCGCACAGTTCGCGTTCCTCCAGAACTTCGTCAGCCCCGACAGCTTCATCATCGACACGTCCATCGTGCTGATCTCCATGATCGTGCTGGGTGGGCTCGGAAACATTACCGGGGCGCTGATCGGAGGCGTGGTGCTTGCATTGCTGCCTGAAGTTCTGCGCGAATTCGCCGAATACCGCATGGTCGCCTATGGCCTCATCCTTCTCCTTCTTCTGCGCTTCCGTCCGCAGGGACTGGCAGGAACCCGATGAACACAAACGCAAACCAGAACCAGCCAGGCACGCTGACCATCAACAAGGTCAGCCGGCGTTTTGGCGGCGTGATCGCCGCCAACGGGCTGGACTTCACGATCCCCAAGGGCGAATTCCTCGCCGTCGTGGGGCCTAACGGGGCCGGCAAGTCGACCCTGCTCCAGATGATCAGCGGCATCATTCGGCCCAGTGAAGGCGAAATCCTGCTTGGCGACCGGCGCATCGACAGGTTGCGGCCGGAGGCGATCAACGCACTGGGCATCTCACGCACCTTCCAGACGAGCCGCGTGTTCCCGATGCTGACCATTCGCGACAGCATTATGGTCGGCACTCAGGTCGGCCTGATCGGGGGCGGCCGTGCCCCGCGCAAATATGGACCGGTGACCGAGCTGATCTCCGCGCTTCTTCGCCTCCCCGCCTATCAGGCGCGGGTCGCAGCATCCGAAAAGCGCGTGGAAGACGTGATGGCGATGTTCGGCGACCGGCTTCTGCCGCGCCGCAACGAACAGGCCTTTTCCCTGTCCTATGCCAATCGCCGGCGTCTGGAGATTGCCCGCGCGCTGGTGCAGGACCCGGACATTCTGTTGCTGGATGAACCTGCAGCAGGCATGAACCCGACCGAGACCGACGAACTGACCGAGGTGCTGGCGGATCTGCGGCGCAGACGGCCCGACATGACCATTGTCATGGTCGAGCACAAGTTGCAGGTCGTGCGCCAGCTGGCAGAGCGCTGCATCGTCATGGCCATGGGCACGGCCATCGTAGATGCGCGCCCCGAAGCAGCGTTGGAAGATCCGCGCGTCATCGAAGCCTATCTCGGCACGCGACGCACAGCCGCCGCATTCGGAAAGGTGAATGCCGATGACTGATACCCCGAAGAAAACTCCGCTTGCCTCACTGACCAATGTGGATGTGTTCTACGGCCCGGTGCAGGCGCTATTTGGTGTCAACGTCACCGTCATGCCGGGTGAAACAGTGGTGGTCCTTGGCGGCAACGCGTCGGGCAAGTCCACCACCGTCAAGACCCTTCTCGGGCTGGTGAAGGTCGCCTCGGGCGAGGTCGTTTTCGATGGCGAAAGCGTCAACAACCGTCCGGCCTACCAGATGATCGAGCGCGGCATCGGCTCGATCCCCGAAGGCCGTCGCATGTTCTCGGAAATGACCGTGCTCGACAATCTCAAGCTTGGCGCTTTCGTGCGCCGGGGTGAGCCGAAGGCGGTTCTGGATGCGCAGATCGAAGAGGCCATGGTGATGTTTCCGCGTCTGGCCGAGCGCCGCAACCAGATTTCCGGCACCATGTCCGGAGGTGAACAGCAGATGCTCGCCATGGCTCGTGCCTGGATGCGCAAGCCAAAGCTGCTCTGCATCGACGAGCCGTCCATGGGCCTGTCGCCTCTCTTCGTTGACCATGTCTATGAGATCCTCTCCAAATGGAAAGCGCAGGGCCTGACCATCCTCATGGTCGAGCAGAATGCGAATATGGCGCTGTCCATCGCCGATCATGGCTATGTGCTGAGACAGGGACATGTCTCCGTTGCGGGCACGGCCGCCGAACTGCGCGACAATGACGAAGTCCGTCGCGCCTATCTGGGAGGATGAGAGATGCAGATGGACCGTGACCTGCTTTACAGGCTGATCGAGGCTGCCGTCGGCACCGTGGACAGCCATTGGCAGGAGTTGACCGCACTCGATCAGGCCATTGGCGACGGCGACCACGGCGCGGGCATGAAGCGCGGCTTCGACGCCGTGATGGCCGACGCCGACAAACTGGCCGAACAGCCCCTGCCAGCAACCCTGACCGCAATTGGCCGGACTCTGGTGATGTCGATGGGCGGGGCTTCCGGCCCGCTTTACGGTACCTTTTTCATGGAACTGGGCAAATCATTGGATGCTGCACCGGACAGGGCGGCGCTGAATGCAGGTTTCACCCGCGCACTTGCCGCTGTTGCTGCCCGCGGCAAGTCCGAACCCGGCCAGAAGACCATGCTGGACGTACTGGCACCCGTCTCGGCCGCGCTTGATGCGGGAGCGGATGCCGGCACCGTTGCGCGTGTCGCGCACGACGCTGCTGAGGCAACTGTACCCATGCTGGCACTTCGCGGCCGCGCAGCCTTTCTGGGCGAGCGCTCCGTCGGCCATATGGACCCCGGCGCGCGGTCGTCATCACTGATCATTGGCGCTGTCTGCGCCGTTCTGGAGGAGCAATCGGCATGAATGTCGGAATTGTGATCGTCTCGCACTCATCCAAGGTAGCAGAAGGCGCCGCCGACATGGTCCGCCAGATGGTCGGCAACCAGGTAAGCGTGGCCTATGCCGGAGGTGACGAATCCGGCGGGCTCGGCACCAGCGTGGCCAGGATCATGGCCGCAATCGATGCGGCCTGGAGCGACGCGGGCGTCGCCATTCTCGTCGATCTGGGTGGGGCAGAGACGAACAGCGAGATGGCGATGGAAATGCTGCCGCCAGAACGACAGGGCAAGGTCGTGATCTGCAATGCCCCGATCGTTGAGGGCGCCGTCATCGCTGCCACCGAAGCGTCTGGCGGATCTTCACTTGAAAAAGTTCAGGCCGTTGCCGAAGAGCTTTCGGCCCAGTAAGGAAACTTCGATGTCGCAGGACTACCTCGTCGCCTCCGCCGTTCTGACCAATGATGCAGGCATGCACGCCCGTCCCTCGGTCAAGCTCACGCAATTGGCACGGTCCTTTACCGCAAATATCGAGGTGGCGACCGACAGCGCCGGCCCCTGGGTCGACGCCAAGAGCCCTGTCAAGCTGATGCGGTTCCGGGCGCCGCAGGGCGCTACGCTCTGGTTGCGTGCTGCGGGCGAAGATGCACAACGCGCACTGGATGAGGTGCTGGCGCTGGTAGCCGGCAATTTCGGTGAAGGTGCGCATGGCTGAGATCGTCTTCTCCGGCATTCCAGCTTCAAAAGGTCTGGCTCTGGGGTATATCTGGCGGCCAGCCACGGGAGCCGCATGTGGTGAGGCCACTCAGGGGGACGCTGCTCTGACCGGGGGCGATGCTGACGCCCTGCGCAAGGCCATTGCTACGGCGATTGGAGACCTGTCTCAGCTTGAGGGTACGCTCTCCGGCGAAGAAGCAGAAATCGTGGGCATGCAACTGGCATTCCTCAGCGACGACGAACTGGCCCGCCCCGCTTTTGAAGCGATAGAGGCCGGGCAATCGGCTGTCGTTGCATGGACAGAGGTCATGAATGCCGAAATTGCCACGTATGAGGTGTCCGACGACGAATATTTCCGCGCACGCGCCATCGATTTTCAGGACATACGTGACCGGGTTCTCGCCGCTCTGACGGGCGTGCAAAGCGGTGTGTTGCAGGTTCCCAGGGGCGCTATTCTGCTCGCCTCGGATCTGAGACCCTCCCAGTTTCTCTCCGCGCGCTGGGGCGCCGGCTGCGGCATCGCTCTCACCGACGGCAGCCCGACAAGCCATGTCGCCATGCTGGCGCGGGGTCGCGGCTTGCCGATGGTGGTGGGGCTGGCCGGCGAACTGCAGGACCTCGAAGGCACGGCTCTTCTCGACGGAACCACTGGAATTCTCGTTTCCGGTCCCGACGCAGAGCGACTGGCGGAGGGCAAGGCTCGCCTTGAAGCCGATTCGGCAGCTCGTAAACAGAGCGCGGCGCTGGCCGGCGAACCGGCCCTCAGTCGCAACGGCGTTCGGGTAGCCATCCATGCGACCATCGCCGATCCCGCAGAACTTGATGGACTTGACCCGAGCCATTTCGACGGCATAGGTTTGGTGCGGACGGAACTCTTCCTCGACAAACTCGAAAAACTGATGGACGAGGAAACGCAGTTTGCCACATACCGGCGCATCCTGACATGGGCTGATGGAAAGCCCGTCACCGTTCGAACGCTGGATGCGGGCGGCGACAAGCCGATCAAAGGTTATACCGTCGCCAATGAGGCCAATCCCTTCCTCGGGATACGCGGCATCCGTCTCTCGCTTCGTCAACCCGAGGTGTTCCGTGTGCAATTGCGCGCTCTGGCGCGCGCCGCAGCTTACGGCAGGCTCAGGATCATGTTGCCGATGGTGACGCTGCCGGACGAAATCACCACGGCAAGAGAACTGCTCGACGCCGAAATTACCGCTCTTGCCGCCGCAGGCGTGGACCATGGCCGTCCCGCGCTTGGCATCATGGTCGAGGTTCCGGCCGTCGCCATCACGCCAGAGCGTTTTGACGCCGATTTCTACTCGATCGGATCCAACGATCTGGTGCAATATACCTGCGCGGTTAGTCGCGACGAGGCAGGGGTTGCGCATCTCGGCTCCGCAATTGACCCGTCTGTTCTGGCCCTCATCGCGCGTGTGGTCGAACATGGCCGCGCAACCGGACGTGAGGTGAGCCTTTGCGGTGACGCCGGCAGCGATCCGCGAATGGTGCCGCATTTCCTCGCCGCTGGCCTGCGTTCACTTTCGGTGCAATACGGATTGGGAGGGGCCGTGAAGGCGACCATTGCGGGCCTTGATCTCGTCGATCACAGGGCAGGGCAGGCATGAGCGGCCCGCGCATTCCCAAGCCCGTCCGGCAATACAAGGAAGTTCTGCGCCGGATACTGGACAGCCGGCCATCGGGCACACGCCAGCGGCTGGCCGTTGCCCTGGGAACCAACCGGTCCTTTGTCTCGCAGATCAGCAGCCTGTCATACAAGGTGGCGGTCCCGGCGCATCACATCGATACGATTTTCGAGGTCTGCCATTTTTCACCCACAGAACGGGTCGAGTTCTTGGCTGCCTATGATGCGGCCCATCCTGACCAGCGCAAGCAGTCCGGCGGCAGCGTTGCAAGGCGCACCATTCAGGTCGTTGTGCCGGACATGGGCAGCGAACGCGCCAACCGGCTGGTGGATGACGCCATACGCGACATGGCCCGCAACATTATTCTGATTTTGCAGGAAAAATAGCCTGCCAGGAGGAGGATGCTTCATGAAGAAGCTGATCAACGATATCGCCAATGTCCTCGACGAAAGCCTTGACGGTTTTGCTGCCGCCCACGCGGATCTGGTCGCGATGGACCCCGGCCGCCGCTTCGTGCAACGCCGTACGCCTGCTCAGGCCAAAGTCGCACTCGTCTCCGGCGGCGGATCGGGCCACGAACCCCTGCATGCCGGCTTTGTCGGACGGGGGATGCTCGATGCCGCGGTTCCCGGCGCGATTTTCACCTCGCCCACTCCCGACCGTATCCTTGCCGCCATCGAGGCGGCCGACACAGGCGCCGGTGTCGTCCTGATCGTCAAGAACTACGAAGGCGACGTGATGAACTTCGAGATGGCCGCGGAAATGGCCGAGGGCGAGGTCGCGCGCGTTCTGGTTGATGACGACGTGGCGGTCGACAACTCGTCCTACACCATCGGGCGTCGTGGGGTTGCCGGAACGCTGGTGGTTGAGAAAATCCTCGGCGCTGCCGCCGAAAAGGGCATGGCGCTGCCAGACCTCGTCGCTCTCGGCGCCCGCGTCAATGCCGCAACCCGCAGCATGGGCGTTGCTCTCTCCTCCTGCACCGTACCCGCAGCCGGCATTCCGACCTTCCAGCTGGGAGAAGACGAGATCGAGGTCGGCGTCGGCATTCATGGCGAGCCGGGTCGCCGCCGCGCGCCGATGGTCTCTGCCGACGCCATCGTCGCCGAACTGCTCAAGGCGATCCTCGACGATCTCAAGCCCAAGGCTGGCAGCAAATGCCTGCTCTTCGTCAACGGCTTTGGCGGCACGCCTTCGAGTGAACTCTATCTGGTGTTCAACGCCGCTCGCAAACGTCTCGAGGTCGAAGGCCTCAGCGTCGCGCGCAGCCTCGTCGGCTCTTATGTCACCTCGCTCGAAATGGCAGGTTGCTCGCTGACGGTCACGGTGCTCGACGATGAACTGACGGCGCTTTGGGACGAGCCTGTGAGCACTCCGGCGCTGCGTTGGTAATCTCCGCTTCCTCCCGCCCGGTGGCAGCTTCGCTGGATCCGATCTTGCCGTATGTGACAAGCTGATCCATGATCCCGATTGCAACCGACGACGCCATTGGTCCCATATTCCCGGACGGTGATCGCAAATGGCCTGCCGTTCGTCTCCGGCCAGATGCGCTGGCGCCTCGCCGCTATCGGCGAGGCGGCCTGTGCCAGCCTTTCACGCATGGGCAGGTGTCGTATTCCATTTGATTTGGTTCTTCCTTCCTTTGTGTGATTCAACGATAGCATTCTCGCCCCCCTGAATTCCGGCACGGCGTGACCGCAGAGGGCTCTGTTCGATCCGATTGTTCAGGTATTTGTTCTTGCGTATCCTGATCGGCTTCAGCCGGCGCCGGGAGCGATCCTGACAACCTGCGGAAGGCTGGCTTCAAATTACCTATCAGCTGCCGCGCTCGTTTCTGCTCTCATCGCATGGGTTTTAATGCGCCCATCTCAGGCCGGCGCGAAAACGTGAATGGCTTCACGTGGCAGGCGGGCATGCAGCGTCTGTCCTGCGGCAATGGCTTTTGCCTGCTCGGCCTGGAACTCGACGTCGCCGAGCCTGAAAGCCAGAACGTGCCGGGCCCCCTGATAGACACTGTCGAGCAGCTCGACTGCGTGGATTTCGGCAGGGTCACTTTCCGGGTTGGTTTCCCCGAGTACGATCTCTTCCGGGCGGATCGCTGCCTTGACCAGTTCCCCAACTTCCACGCCGTCTATGGCGGGTGCAAGAATCTCGATGCCGCCGGCAAGGCCAAGCGTCAGTGTGCGTTCCTGCCTGCGCAGAACACGAGCTTCAAAAATGTTGTTCGAGCCAACGAAATCCGCGACGAACGGCGATGCCGGCTGCTGGTAAATTTGTTCGGGGGTTCCAACCTGGACGATGTGGCCCGCTTCCATCACCACGATACGATCGCTGAGCGCGAGCGCCTCAGTCTGGTCGTGCGTGACGTAGACTGTGGTCACGCCTGTGCGTCGTTGCAGGTCACGCAGCCAGTCCCTTGCCTTGTCACGCAGCTTGGCGTCGAGGTTGGACAGTGGCTCGTCCAGCAGCATCAGGCGAGGACCGTAGACAAGGGTGCGCGCGAGCGCGACGCGTTGCTGCTGTCCGCCCGACAACTCACCGGGATAGCGACCCGCGTAGCGGTCCATGTCTACAAGGTCGAGTGCGTGCGCGATCTTCTCACGCGCGACAGCGCCGGTGATCCGGCGGATGTCGAGGGTGAAGGCGAGGTTCTGCTGCACCGTCATATGCGGCCACAGCGCATAGGATTGAAACATCATGCCGAGATCACGGAACCGCGGCTCCACGAAGATACCAGCATCCTCGTCATAGAGCACACGCCCGCCGACGGTGATCCGTCCAGCGCTCGGCCGGTCGAGGCCGGCAAGCGCATTGAGCGTCGTCGACTTGCCACAACCGGAGGGGCCCAGCAGGGTGATGAACTCGCCTTCGGCAACCGAAAGCGACAAATCGTGCAGGATCTTCAGCGCGCCGATCGTGCGGCTCATGTTTTCGATAACGATGTCAGCCATTTAACTTGACTCCGAACAGGCGGGTGAAAACGAGCAGAAGCAGGCTCGTCAGCACGATCTGGATCACGGCCAGCGAGGCGACGATACCGGTGTAGCCCGGCACCCAGGCGTTGAGCATCGCCATGGAAATCACCTCATTGCCGGGGCGATAAAGGAAGATCGCCGCCGCATATTCCTTGAAGAAAAGGATCATCAGCAGCGCAAAGCAGGACAGGAACGCCGGCTTGAGGATGGGGGCAACGATGCGACGCATGATGGTCATCCATGACGCACCGGCAACGCTGGCGGCGCGGTCGAAGTCCTTCGTGACCTGCAACATCGCCGGCGCCACGATGCCGTAGCCGGCCGGCAGATGGCGGATGACGTAGGCAAAAGCCAGAACCCAGAGCGTGCCGCCGAAAACGGAAAGGCCCGGGATGAAAATCACCGCATAAAAGACGCCGAGGCTGACGATCAGGCCAGGCACAGCGCGGGGCAGCTGCACGGTAAGGTCGAGCAAACGGGCGAGGCGATAGCTCGAACGCTGCGCGACGAAGGTGATCATTCCGATGATGACTGTGCCGACGAATGCGCCGCCGATGGCGATCAGAACGGTGTTCCAGATCGCGCGCTGGTAGCTCGGATTGAACAGCACATCCTGATAGTTTTTCAGCGTGAGCACATCGAGCGGGTTGATGTAAGGGGACAACACCATGACGAAGGAGCGCAGGAACAACCCGAACACCAAAGCCACAATCCCCAGCAGAACATAGGAAAGCGTCGCCCCGAACACCCACCACTTCCATGCGCCGAGGTCCATCACCTGCATGCGGCTTCCTTTCGGACCGATGCTGAGGAAGCGATGGCTGCTGCGCAGCACAAAGGTCTGCGCAGCAACCAGCAATGCGACGAGTACAAGAAGCACCAGCGCAGCTGCGGCTACGAGGCCGTAATCCGGCCGTCCGTCCTCGAAGCCCTTGTCATAGATGAAGGTCGTCAAGAGCTGGATGCCGGACGGGCCGCCGAGCAGAAGCGGGATCGCAAACATTTCCAGCGCTGCGACGATGTTCATCGCAAGCGAGAAGATCAGCGCCGGCCGCATCATCGGCAGTGTAATGCGGCGCATGATCCGAACGGGCGATGCACCGGCGACCTGCGCCGCCTGTTCCAGCCGTGGGTCCTGCTGCCTTGCCGATGACAGGCAGTAGAGGATCGTCATCGGTGCCATCGACAGGCCGGAGATGAGCGACAGGCCGGTGAGCGAGTAGATGTTCCAGGGTTCGCTGATGCCGGTTATACGTGTCACCAGCGTGGTGATGTAGCCCGTCGGTCCATATGTCAGGATCGCGCCGAAGCCGATGACAAGCGGCGACACGAAAATCGGCCACAGCAGGATGCTTGTCAGCAGTCCGCGTGCCGGGATGTTGGTCCGAGCCACCACAATCGCCAGCCCGATCCCGAACACCATCGAGAAGATGATCGATATCGCGCAGAACAAAAGCGTGTTGCCGGCGAGTTCCGATATTTCAGGCAAGCCGAAGAGAGTGCGGAAGTTGCCGAGGGTCAGGGAGCCCTGCCATGCGTAGAGAGGCATGGGGCTGAACGCCTGAAGCAGCAGCGGCACCAGGGGCACCATGACCAGCGCGACGCATGAAAGCATCACGGCGTGCTGGATGAAAGGCTCTGCCAGGCTCCTCCCCGGGCGTGCGCCCGGGGATATAGGCCTGACGGAGAGGGTGGCGGTTGGCGCTGGCACTGAACCGTGTCTCTCTTGCATGTCGCCTCGTTACTTCTTGGCGAAGAACGCGGCCGACCACTTCTGGGAAAAGGCTTCGCGGTTCGTCATCAGTTCCGGGTCGTACTCGACGATGAAGATGTTCTCCTCGCCGACCTGCTCGCGGATCGCGGTCAGGCTGTAATAGGGCACGTCCTCTTTGGAAATGTCGTCGCGATAGGGGGTGAGGCCGTTCTCTGCGAGCGCGATCTGGCCATCACGTGACAGCAGGAGATTCATCATCAGCTTGGCCGAGGCAGGGCTCGAAGCTGCCTTGGTCAGCGCCAGTCCGCGCATGGAAAGCATCGTGCCGTCTTCGGGAAAAGCCCAGCCGACAATCGACGACATCTCCGGTGCGCTCAGGCGCGGGATGTTGACCCCGGATAGGAACATTCCAAGCGCGTACTCGCCGGATATGACCTTGTCGCGGATGGTGCCCGCACTGCGCTCCGGCCGCGAAGCAGCGCCGATGGCTTCCATCTGCGACCAGCCTTCCGGATGATTCTGATCCCAGGTCCAGAAGAGTGACAGGCCGAACGGATTGGCAGCGGCATCATATGTCGACACCTTGCCTTTGTAGTCGGGAGCGAGTGCCGCGATGTCGGCGACGGATTTGGGCCATTTGTCTTCCGTGACGACAAACTTGTTGTAGGCAATGATGATCGGGTCGACAGATGCAGTATAGAGACCCGGCAGCGGCCTGCTCCAGTCTGGCAGGGACGAGGCCTCCGGCGACACATAGTCAACAATCTCACCCTTTTCGGCAAACTCCAGCCAGCGGTCGACACCTGCGGTCAGGATAAGATCTGCCGTGCGGGTCGAGGTCGAGCTTTCCGCGTAATATTTCTCCCAGAGGTCGCCGCCCATATTGGTGGTTTCGACCTTGATCCACGGGTATTGTGCGTTGAATTTTTTCAGCGCAGCCGTCCAGAATTCGGGCTCGAGGTTCGAGTAAATCAGAAGGCCGGCTTCGGCCTTGCTCGTCTCCACCAGCTCGGCCTGCTCATCGGCGAAGGCATTTGTGCCAGCAACCAGCAGAGCAGCGGCTGCAACCCATCCAGTAAAACGTCCCATTGTGTTCTCCTCTAATTTTCTTGTCGATCCGCCCATTTCGGATCGCTTTTTCCACCCCCGGTGTCAGTCAGCCAGCGGGGAAACCTGGCTTTCAAGCAATGCACGGGAGCGCTCGATGTGCCGGCGCATCAGCAACGCTGCGAGTTCTCCGTCCCGCTGGCGCAACGCATCCAGAACCGCAGAATGCTCGGCATGCGCGATGCGGGTGCGGTCGGCGAGGTCCGGCCATACACGCCGGTAGTAACCGCGTGCGCGGCGCCACAGATCAGTTGCAAGCAGGCTCTGAAGCTCCGAATTGTCGGCTATCTCTGCCAGCCGGGCATGGAAGTCCCGGATCGGAAGTGGCCGGCTTTGCTCGCCGTGCTCAATGAGAGGAAGCAGCGACCGCTCGGCCTCGAGCATCGTTTCAAGTTCCTCGATCTGCGTGTCGGTGATCCTTGCCGCTGCGCGACGGCAGACGATTGCCTCCAGCGCGGCGCGAATTTCGTACAGCTCGGAGACCATACGGGCGGTCAAAGGAACAACGCGCACACCGGCGTAGGGCAGCCGCTCGATCAGCCGCCGCTCTTCAAGCAGCCGCATCGCTTCACGCAGCGGGGCACGGCTTACACCAAACCGTGTTGCGAGTTCCGCCTCCCGCAACCGCTCACCCTCAGCGAACTCGCCTGAAATGACCGCGTCGGAAATGATCTGCACGATCTGGTCCGAAAGGGGGGCTGAACTATCCACATCTCACCTTTGTCGACAAAATTGCGAGCTATCTAAAGAAGTGCGGTAAAATATTCGGACGTCAAGCCTGTTTTGTGAGTCTTGCGAAAATTTAGTCGACAATCTCGATTATCTGTGGTGAGTTGCCCCCACAATGAAGCAGCGGAGCTTGCCTTGACTGAGAGTGTGAAATTTGTGTGCTCGTCCGGCGCTGTCGGAAGTGGCATCCACCTGCCGGCCTTCCGTGCCGCTATGGAGCGGCAACCGGATTTTGTCGCGTCCGATGCTGGTACGATTGATGCAGGGCCATATCATCTCGGCGTCGGCAAGGGAGCCTACGCCACCGAGGCCTTGCGGCACGATCTTGAGATATTGCTGACAGAAGTGCCCAAGGGCACACCTGTTCTCGTCGGGTCCGCAGATACGGCAGGCGGCGACCCTCATGTCGATCGTACGCTCGACATCATCAAGGACATCGTCTCGCAGCACGGGTTGAAGCGCCGCATCGCGGTGATCCGTTCAGAACTTGATCCGGCGATGCTCCAGAACGCCTATGATGACGGACGCGTGGTCGCTCTCGACCATGCGCCTGCGCTGGACCGCGACGGCATCGGCCGTTCCACGCGCATCGTCGGCATGATGGGGGTCGAGCCGCTGCAGGAAGCGTTACAGGAGGATGTCGACTTCATTTTGGCCGGCAGATGCAGCGATTCAGCCCTCTTCGCCGCTCTGCCCATCATGCGCGGCATCCCTGAGGGACTTGCCTGGCATGCCGGCAAGATCGTCGAATGCGGCACGCTGACCTGCGAGACCTACGGCAAGGGCGCCATGTTCGGCGAGTTGTTTGCCGATCACGGTATCATCACCCCGGTGGGCGAGGGCCTGCGTTGCACGCCTCAAAGCGTAGCCTCGCACAGCCTGTATGAAAACGGCGATCCGTATCTGCATCGCGAATCATCGGGAACGCTCGACATCACCGACGCGCAGTTCGAGCAGCACGACCCGGTCAGCGTTCGCATTTCCGGCGCTCGCTACATTCCGGCGGACAGGCCGAGCATAAAACTGGAAGGCGTCGAATTCGCCGGCTATCAGTCGATGCTTATGGGCGGCATCAGGGATCCGTTCATCATTCGCCAGTTCGACAAATGGTTGGCGGAAGTGAAAGATGATGTGCGCCAGCGCGCCGCGCGCCTTTTGGGCGATGTGCTGTCGCCGAAAGACTGGAGAATTGACACGCACGCCTATGGGCACAACGCCGTGATGGGCGCTCGCGAGCCTTCCCACGCGCATCCACCGCACGAGATCGGTCTCGCCTTCTGTCTTTCGGCACCGACCCAGGAGCTGGCAAACAAGCTTGCAGAACTGAGCCGGCAGCCCCTGTTGCATCATCCGATTCCCGAATGGTCGGGCTCGATCACGGGCTTCGCCTGCCTGTTCAATCAAGCTCATGTAGAACGGGGACCGTATTGGAGGTTCTCGATGCACCATGTCCTGCTTCCCACGCCGGACGAAACCGTTTTCCGCAGAGAAATCCTCACTCTCGGTTGATCGATAAAGGCAGCCCCTATGAAACTGAGCGATTGCACCGCGCTGATCCGCAGCAAGAACGCCGGCCCCTTCTCCCTCACCTACGACATCATGTTCTCCGATGAGGCTACTTATCAGCATGTGAAACGTTCCGGCGTTATCACCTCCGAGGCCATGGCCGAGAAGATCGGTTGTGATGTCAACGATATAAAGTTCTTCGTCTGTGACAACGCGCTCGCGTTCAAGTTCACGATCCCGAGGTTGCTTCCGGCCGGTGACCCTGCCGATGCCGACCTTCACGGCGGCCAGCAATTCGCGCCGCTGATGGATATCGAGGTTCCGGAATTGTCAAAGTAGGGTGTGATCGATCCACGCCATGCATGTGTCATGCGGCGGGCTGCTGTTCCGTGGGCTGGTTTGTGCGGATGCCCGACCGTTAGAACTCACTGATGACGATCATGCATCCGAAGCAGCAGGGGCATCCCACCATTGACAGATAGTTTGCAATGCAACCTTCGCAACCTGTCGCAAGAGGTATACCGGGACCAAGATGCGCGCAGCCCATCATCGCGGCAGCAAGGAGGCTGAGATACGCGACATTCCGGAAACAACGATACTGCCCGTCGATCGTCTTCGCATCGGTTCGACTGTGGCGAATTGAGCCTCGAGGTCGGATAATCTACCGATCTCGGGGCGCCGGGGCAGATTGGAAACAAGACGTCCACCCGCCCATGGATTTCGAATAGAATAGTCCAACAGTACGGGGACAGACCTCAGACCTCAGACCTCACGCACGCCGCTGTAACCGGTGGCCTTGACCACCTTTGTTACCTTGCAGTCGAAACTCGCCATGCTCTCGCAATGTGCGGCGTTCCGCCTGATCGAGTGCGACACCCACAACAGCGGCGTCTGTCGGCAGAGCCGGGATCTGGCCCGAAATCTGGCCGGTGATCTGGAACGGCTCCGGATCATTGGCGTTGCGGGTATTTCGCAAAAGGGCTATCGGAAATCAGGCCGACCTCAATCGTGGCGTATTCGCAGCGGCGCAGCGCCACAGTTTCCTGTTCCGACATGACCACGACCCTTGCCGATATTTTCCTGAGCAATCGCAAATCCATCATGTGGAGCGTGTTGCGGATCGTGCGTGACCCGCAGACGGCGGAAGATGTCGCGCAGGAGACCTATGTCAGGGCCAGAAAGGCCGTCGAGCACGGTCCCATCGACCACATCGAAGCCTTCCTGTTCCAGACGGCCCGCAACATTGCGCTCAACCACCTGCGCCACCAAAGAACTCGTGGGGCTGTCGAATGCGACGACCTGCCGGCGGCTGATGTCGGCAACATCGCCTCGGATACGCCCTCGCAGGAGGCCGATCTCATCCATCGCCAGAGGTTGCGCCATCTGCACGAGGCCGTGGCGAAGCTACCGCAGCGGGCGAGGACGGTGTGGGTGCTCAGCCGCATCGAGAAATGGTCCTACCCCAGGATTGCCGAGCATCTTGGCGTTTCGCCGAATACCGTCTTCAATGATCTGAAGCTGGCGCATGCTCATTGCGTTGAGGCTCTGGCGAAGATCGACCGCAACTGAACAACCACCTGACGGGCGAGTGGCCGTCGCCGGTATTTGGAGTGCATTTTGTGAGATTACAGCCCGCGATGTGTCTCACCTACAGGGTCGCTCTCATGACGACCTGCCAGACCGGATTGACCTGAGTGGAACGTGACAAGCCAGATCAGAGCGAGGAGGAGGGGTTCGTCCATCCCGACGCAGCGATGGATGCTGCGCTGAGCTGGCTCTTTACGCTTCAGGCCGAACCGAACGACAGGCAGCTGCGGACGGCATTCGAGGCATGGCGTCAGGCGGATGCTGCAAACGCCCGGGCATTTGCCACGGTCGCCGAGGCTTGGGAACTTCCGGAAATGGACATGGTTGCAGGCGAGGTGGCTTTACGTGCCGGCCACGTCGCTCTCGACCGAAAGCCGGTCGCCATCGACGGCGGGAGGCGGAAAAGGAAGGTGTGGAGCCGGGCGGTTCTCGCGGCTGCCGCGGCAATCTTGATTGCGGTCTGTGTCCAGCAATACCCCGCGCTGATGCTGCGATGGCAGGCGGATTACATCACCGCCACTGGCATGCGCGACGAAATCATGCTGCCCGACGGTTCGCGCATGATCCTCAACACGGCCTCGGCCGTCGCGCTCGATTTCGAAGGCGGCAGGCGCGCCGTTTCGCTGCTTGGGGGAGAGGCGTTTTTCGATGTCGTTCCGGACCCTGCGCGGCCCTTCACCGTTGCCGCGGCCTTTTCCTCGGTGGAGGTGAAGGGAACGGCGTTTTCCGTCCGCACAGAAACGGATCATGACGTCGTCGTGCTGGAACGCGGCCATGTCGATGTGACGCGACCCGCCGCACCGGGTGAAAAGGTGGCGCTGGAACCCGGCGAAAGCGTGACGGCCACAAACACCAGACTTTCCGCGGTGGAGAAAATGGATACGGCAACAGCGCTTGCCTGGCTGAACGGCCGGGTGATTTTCCGGGATCGTCCGTTCGGCGAGGTCTTGCAGGAAATCGGCCGATATCACAGCCCGCCGGTCATCGTTGCGAACACACGGCTCAGGCAGGTGAGGATCAACGGCAACTATCGGCTCGAAGATCCGGAGCGGGCGATCCGCTCTCTTGCCACCGCTGCAGGCGCTTCCGTTACCCGACTTCCCGGCGGAATCCTAATCCTGCGATAAAAACTCAACTTTTTTTGTGAGATTTGCCCCGCCCGCGTGTCAGGTGTTTACAGGCCGGGTCCTCGCAGCAGCGAACCGGCCCTCATGACCAGTTTGCAGGGGATTGCCGATGGGGCGGATTGCGTATGGTGACGGCCGGGTTCGGGCGGATGGAGGAGGCATGCTGCGCGGCGGACGGCGTCTCGCCTTTTTCTTCATCACCTCGACGATGCTCGGATCGGCAAGCCTCTTTTTCCCGGTGATCTCGCATGCCCAGCAGCGGGTGGCAGAACAGACGCGCTTCGACATTCCCGCGCAGCCCCTTTCGGCGGCGATCGCCTCCTTTATCCGAGCCACCGAATGGGACGTGGGCTTCACCTCCGCGACCGTCTCGGGCAAGCGCTCGGCCGCCGTGTCCGGCACGATGACGCCCGCACAGGCATTGCAGGCAATGCTTGCCGGCACAGGCGTGAGCGCCGACATTTCCGGTCCCTCCACCGCCGCGCTGGTTTCCGGTTCAGGCGGTGCTGCTCAGAGAGCCCCTGTCAATGCGGATGGCTCGCTCGTGCTCGACACCATAACGATCAGCGGCGGCGGCAATCCGGCGGATGCGCCCTACAGGAGTTCCGGTTCGGGTGCATACATATCTGCCCAACAGATCGAGCGGTTTCGGGGCACCTCCACCGGCGACATGCTAAAGTCGACGCCCGGCGTCATTGCCTCGGCGAACCGCAACGGAGCGTCGCTCGAGGTAAACATTCGCGGCGTTCAGGGCATGAACCGCGTCAAGGTCACGGTCGACGGCAGCGAGCAGACAATCGCGGAAGGGCAGGGCTATCCCGGCAGCCGCACGCGTTCCTATATCGATCCCGATCTGATTGCGGGAGTTGAGATCGAGAAGGGCCCGCAGATGTCGGGCGCCGGTGCCGGCGCGATCGGCGGCGCGGTCAACATGCGCACGCTGGACGTGCAGGACATCCTGAAGGATGGCAAGCAGTTCGGCGTGCGGCTGAAGGGCGGGCTGATGTCCAACAACAGGCCGCCGCCACCGACCGGAACCACGACATTTCGCAACGACCCCACCAGCCTGTTCGACTTCGACAATCTCAACGGAAGCGTGGCCGCGGCGGCGACGCTCGGCGGCATAGACCTTGTCGCCGCCTATTCGCGGCGCAGGCACGGCAACTATTTTGCCGGCCGGCATGGCAAATCGACATATGCCGACGACTGGGGCAACGAGCAGACCTATTCCCTCTACAGGCCGGGCAGCGAGGTCCTCAACACCGGGCTGGAGACGGAGTCCTTCCTGCTCAAGTCCGGCTTTTCCTTCCTTGAGGACCACAAGGTCCAGCTTTCGTGGCTGCGCTCGGACTTCTCCTACGGCGAGACCTGGCCTTCCGATCTCCTCTATGGCGCGCTGAAGCAGAACGATCCGCGTAAGACCAGAACCAACCGGCTGACGGCGAAGTATGAGTGGGACCCCGCCGAAAACGACGCCATAAGGCTACGGGCCAATGTCTATTATGCGGACACCAACGACGAGGGGGCGGCCTATGCTTTCGCCAAGCCCTATACGTCGCAGAACTATGGCTTCGACGTCGAAAACGTATCGCAGTTCCACTTTGGCGCACTGGGAAGCCTGGCACTGACCTATGGCGGCTCCTATGCCGTGGAGGATCTCAATTCCAGCCAGGGCAGGGTCAACGGCAGCAACTTCTTCTTTGAAGGCAGGCGGGACGTTGCCAGCCTCTACGCCAAGGCGGACTGGAACCCGACGGACTGGCTCGCCCTCAATGCGGGCCTGCGCTACCTTTCCTACAAGACGCAGGACAACAGCCCGGTTTCCGGCAGTTACGGCGAGTTCAATGATCTGTCGGGCAGTTCCTTCTCGCCCGGTCTGGGGGCAAGGCTTGAGCCCTGGGACGGCATCCAGTTCTTCGCCCAGTACAATGAAGGCTATCGTCCGCCGAGCCTGCGGGAGTCGGTTTCGAACTATGATACCAGCCTCGTGCCCAATCCGTTCCTGAAGGCCGAACATGCCCGCAATCTGGAGGCCGGGATCAACCTGCTGCGCGACGATGTGCTTGTCGGGGGTGACAAGCTGCGGGTGAAGGGCGTGTTCTTCAACAACGACATAGACGACTACATCATGAGGCTGTGGCCGAAGTCTTCCGCCTATTTCATGATGGACAACATCGACAGGGCCCGGTTCTCCGGCATAGAGCTTTCGGCGAAATACGACACCGGCACCTTCTTCGTGGATGGCAGCTTCACCTATTTCACGAAGGCGGATTATTGCTATGTGTGGACGCGATGGGAGACCCAGCCGGACGGCACCAACCAGCAGGTGGAAAGCGATGTCTGCAGCTCCACTCCGCCCGACGTGGATTTCTCGGCCGGCTTCGTCCAGCCGCGCTTCACGGGCAGTGTGACGGCAGGTGCGCGTTTCATGGAGGAGAAGCTCACTGTTGGCGGACGCGTTTCCTATGTGGGGACCAACCCCGTCGCCAATTTCGCGCCGTGGCCCTCCTACACGCTGGTCGATCTCTTCGCCAGCTACAAGGTCAGCGACAGCTTCCGGGTGGATGTGGCGGCCGACAACATCTTCGACCGCTACTATCTGGATGCGCTGAGCAACAACGCCGTCGTCGCCCCCGGCCGCACCTTCCGCCTCGACCTGACCGCGAAATTCTGACGTGCGGCTTTCCGATCCATGGCGGCGATCCTGATATCGAACCGGGAAGGAGCTGTGAGCGTTCAGGGGTAAGGCGATGATCCGCTCATGGCATGTCCTGCGGCTCAATGTCTGATATCCACGGAAGACGGACAGATCGGGAGTGTTCGTTCGCTGCCTGTTGCGAGCGCGCACGGTCATTGCCTTGGATAATCGCGGCGGCAGTGGGCGCCTGCCTCGCGCCCATGGAAACAGTTAAGGAAGATTTCCATCCACCGTCAGGTGACTGAGCTTTTGAGCAGGGTTCGGATAGTGTCAACAAACGCCTGTGCGGCAATCGACAGGCTCCGGTTGGGCATACGGCAGCAGGCAAGCACATTGCTGCCCCATTGAGGTTCATCTATCGGGATATAGGCAATCCTGCCTTCGCTTGCCTTTCTGCCGCTGTGCCCGGTCACGATGCTGATTCCGGCTCCCGATGCGACGAACCGCAGGATCAGATCAAACGAGTTGGTTTCGACCAGTATGTTCAATTGCAGTCTGGACTGCCGGACCGCATGATCGAAAGCCTGTCGGATAAGCAGCGAATTATCGGGGAAGATCAGCTTGTGGCGTGCCAGATCGGGTAGAGTGATGCGCTCACGCGACTCCAGCGGGTGACCAATCGGGACCACAACATGGAGGTGTAATGGGATCGCCTCGTCAAACACCAGGCCAACATTTGCAGGAAAATTGTATCCGACAGCGAAGTCGATCTCCCCTTGCCGGAGGCGTCCGACCAGAGCGCGGGTGTTGTCGACCTTTATGTCGAAGTCGATGCCCGGATGCTGCTCGTGAAACTGATTGAAGGCGGTGGGCATGATGTCGCCGGCCAGGCTCTCATTGACGCCAACGATAACATGTCCCCGCTGAAGGCCTTTTATCGCCGTAATCTCATCGTTTGCGATGCGCAGCTCATTGTAAGCAGAGCGAAGCCGTGCACGAAGAATGTGTCCCGCCTCTGTCAGCTGAAGTCCCATGCGACCACGCTGGCGATCAAAAAGCGGCGCGCCGAGGTCGATCTCCAGATTGGTTATCTGACGATTGATCGCCGATGCCGCAATGCCCAGTGATTCCGATGCGGCACGAAACGATCCATGTTCAGCGACTGCGGAAAAATAGCGCAGCGCAGCCAGTCGGGCAATGCGAGGGGCCGAGTTGAGGTCGTTGGCCATGAGAATTTATGCGCTAATTATCAGATCATAGCTATGCCAATTTTGTGTTTTACGAGTGAGTTCCTTTGCGTCAGGATCAGCATCGCGGGGATGGGAGGAGCCAATCCCGTCTTATACGGGCCGAGAGGGAGCCGGCCCCGTGTATCTGACAGGAGCAAGAATGCTGACCAACAACCTGCGTCAGGCCCCTGACGCGCGTCGTGCATGCACGTCCATGGAAAAGTTGCTTTATCCGAAGCGGATTGCCGTTCTCGGCGCGACAGAGCGCGTAGGCGCTCCCGCCGGAATTGCCTTCCGCAATCTTCTCGACGCAGGCTGGCGCGGGAACATTTTCCCGGTCCACCCCTCGGCCGAAACCGTGTTCGGCGTTCCTGCATTTCGCAAACTTGCCGATCTTCCTGTGCCTGTCGATTGTGTCGTCATCGGCCTTGCTGCGGACAAAGTGGTTTCGGCCATAGACGAAGCCGCCGATGCCGGGATCGGTGCCGCGGTCGTTCTGGCCAGCGGCTTTGCAGAGCTCGGTTCCGGGGGGCGTAAACGTCAGGCCGAACTGGTGGCGGCAGCGGAGCGGGCCGGCATGGCCGTGTGTGGGCCGAACTGCCTCGGCCTCATCAATGTCGGCGCCCGTATCCCCCTCTACGCTGCCGACAACTGGGCCAGCGCACCAAAAGGCCGGCTGGCGCTGCTGTCCCATTCAGGGTCTGGCGCGATTACGCTCTCCGCCACCGGCAGGCTTGGCTTCAGCCATGTTGTCTCATCCGGGAACAGCGCGGTCTGCGATCTGGCGGAATATCTCGAATTCCTTGCCGATGATGAGCAGACAGGCGCTGCGGCGCTTTTTCTGGAGACCATTCGCGATCCTGCAGCCTTCGAGCGTGCGATGGAGGCGATGCATAAAGCAGGAAAGCCTGTAGTCTGCCTTCGCATTGGCCGCTCATCGGCAGGAGCGGCCGCCTCCGCCGCTCATACCGGGACACTGGTGGGATCAAACGATGCTTTTGACGCCTTCTTCCGCCGCACGGGCGTCATCGCGGTCGATGACATGGACGAGTTGATTGAAGCCTCCTGTCTCGTGACCGGACTGAAGGTGCGCGCGCCGGGGAATGGTGTCGGGCTTATCAATTGCAGTGGAGGCGAGGTTGCACATGCCTGCGACATAGCCGAGACAATCGGCCTGTCGTTTCCACCTCTGGCAGAAACCACGACCCGGGAACTGGCCACCGTTCTGCCGGCCTTCGCCACTCCGGGCAATCCGCTGGATGTTACGGGTGCGGTGTTCGCGGATCGGACGATGTATCCGGCGGCGCTGAAGGCGTTTGCAGGGGACCCGTCCGTCGGGTTCCTCGCCGTGGTTCAGGATGCGCCGGCGGGTCTGAGCGAAGAGGGTGCGACCAGCTACCGCCGTATTGCAGAAGATGTCGCTGAGTTCGCCCGTAGCACTCCCGAATTGCCGGTCGCGTTCATCAGCAACCTGTCCGGAACTATGCATCCGCATGTCCGGCAACCGCTGGACGAGGCGGGCGTTCCGGTCCTGACGGGAACGCGGGCAGCCTTGAAGGCCGTGCTTAACGTGGTGTCGGGCGGCCGACCTGTGGCCGCACCGGAGGGGCTGTCTGCGCGCCCACGGCTGTCAACACAGCCGGAGTGGATTATGCGTCTTAAAACGGGACGCCCGTTCAGCGAGCATGAGGCAAAGGCGTTCCTGCGCGATCACGGTATCCCGACCACGCGCGAGATCCTTGCCACGAGTGAAGATGAGTGCACCGCCGCGGCAGCGAAGCTTGGCTACCCCGTGGTTCTCAAGATCGCCTCGGAGGATCTGCCGCATAAGACGGAGGTTGGCGGTGTCGCCCTCCACCTCACCTCTGAAGCGGAGGTGCGTGATGCCTTTGGACGGATCATGGCCTCGATCGGGAAGCATGCACCCAAGGCACGTATCGACGGGATCCTCGTTCAGGAGATGATTGGCGACAGCATAGAGGCGATCGTCGGACTGGCTCGGCATCACCCGTTTGGTCTGGCCGTCGTGGTGGGCAGCGGCGGCATCATGGTGGAACTGCTGCGCGACGCAGCGCTGGGGTTACCCCCATTGAGCGATCATGATGCCCGCGGGCTTGTCGAGAGAACCCGGCTGGCCACGCTGCTCGATGGTTTCCGTGGTGCGGCACCTGCCGACCGCAAGGCTCTGGAAACGATCCTCACAGCGGTCTCTGACATCGCGCTGGCCTATGGCGAATGGATCGAGGCGCTGGACCTCAATCCGGTTGCCGTCCTGCAGAATGGGCAGGGCGCCTGTGTTCTGGACGCATTGATTGTGCCCGTGGGACAGCGCCGATGATCGAGATCAGGGGACTGAACAAGGTTTACGATACGCGCGACGGCGAACCGATCATTGCGCTTAAGGATATCAATTTCGACATCGAGCAGGGTGAGTTCGTCACCGTGGTTGGCCCCAGCGGCTGCGGCAAGACGACGATGCTGAAGATACTTGCCGGTATCATGCGTAAGACGTCCGGCGAGATTCTCGTGCGTGGCACGCCAATTGACGGCCCGAACAGGCAGATAGGCGTTGTGTTTCAGGAACCGCTTCTGCTGCCCTGGCGCAACATAATCCAGAACGTCATGGTTCCAATCGAGATACAGGGTCGAAGCAAGGCGGAGTATGGGCCTGTCGCAGCGGAGCTTCTGCGCCTCGTGGGACTGACGGGCTTCGATAAAAAGTATCCGAACGAACTCTCGGGTGGCATGCAGCAGCGTGTCGGCATCGCGAGGGCCCTGGTGCATGATCCCGCTTTTTTGCTGATGGACGAGCCTTTCGGGGCGCTCGATGCCATGACGCGCGAACAGATGAACCTGGAACTTCTGCGGATCTGGCACGAACGGCAGAAGACGGTTCTGCTCGTAACGCACAGCATTGCCGAGGCGGTGTTTCTTGCCGACCGCATCGTGGTGATGAGCCCAAGGCCGGGACGCATCGCGGAGGTGATCGAGGTCGACCTGCCACGCCCGAGAACGCTGGCCATGATCAATTCGGACGCTTTCGGAACCTATGTGGCGCGCGTGCGCAAGCACTTTGGCGCGGAAGGATTGGACGGATGACCGCGAAAAAGGAAACGAGCCTGCCGGCGGGCCGCATCCGGGATCTGCTCTACCGGCGACCTGAGATCGTGTTTTCGGTCCTTCTGCTCATCCTCATCATCGGCGGCTGGGAGGCCATCATCGCGCTGTTCAACATCCCGCCGATACTGGTGCCGGCGCCAAGCGCGATAGCCAGGTCTCTATGGGCGAACCTGACGACGCCGCGATTTTACTCGCATGTGGGCGTTACGCTCTGGGAAATCCTCGCCGGCTTTGCGATCGGCTCGGTGGTCGGGCTCTTCATCGGGGTGTGCATCGGCCAGTGGAAGATGCTCGAAAAGACCGTCTATCCCTACATCGTGGCGTTCCAGACAGTACCGAAGGTAGCGATCGCGCCGCTTATCGTCATCTGGTTCGGTTACGGCATCATGTCCAAGGTGGTCATCACGGCCCTGATCGCGTTTTTTCCGGTCGTCGTGAACTGCATCGCCGGCATGAATGCCGCTTCCTATCAGCAGGTCGACATGCTGCGCTCGTTTACCGCGACCCGGTGGCAGGTGTTTCGCATGGTGAAGATACAGGCCGCGATGCCCTTCATTTTCGCAGGGCTCGACATTGCCATCGTTCTGGCCGTGATCGGGGCGATCGTGGGCGAGTTCATCGGGGCGCAGGCGGGCCTCGGCTTCCTGCTGCTGCAGCGCAATTTCTCGATGGATACCGCCGGCACCTTCGCAATCCTCATCGTGCTTTCCGCGATCGGAATGATCCTTCACCTTCTGATGAACATGATACGTCGCCGCATCGTGTTCTGGAACGAACGGGATGAAATTCTCGCGCAGGGGTCATCCTGAAGCAGCTGCGACAATAACAACAAAGCAAAGGGGAAATGTCATGACTGCAAAAACGAATGGTATATTCCGTACATTCCTGCTGGCAGGTGCTGCGTCTGTGGCGGTGCTTGCCGGCGCGTGCAGCGCACAGGCGCAGGACCTTCAAAAGGTCAAGATCGGTGTGGGTGGATCAAATTTCCTCAATCTGACCTACTACTACGTGCTCCTGCCCGGTCCCCTCGGCTACTGGAAGGAGGAGGGCTATGACGTCGAAGTGTTTCCCGTCAGTGGCTCGGCCGAAGCTGCTCAGCAACTGGCGATAAACAACCTCGACTTTGCCGAAATGAATGCAAGCGCCATCATTCAGGCCAACACCGAGCAGAAGTTGCCGATACAGGCCATCATTACCAATGGCACTATCGGCTGGGGCCTGTCGGTTGCGAGGGATGGCCCGATCAAGACCGTTGCCGACCTCAAGGGCAAGTCAATCGGAGTGGTCAGCCTTTCAAGCGGCGGCATCCCGTTGCTCAATTCCTTTTTGAAGACGAACGGCCTGGACCCTGAGAACGATGTCACGCTGATCTCGACTGGTGTCGGCGCGCAGGCGATCTCGGCTTTCAACAGCGGCCAGGTGGATGCGCTGATGTATTGGGGGACGGCTACCGTCGGCTTCCGGAACGCCGGTCTGGAGCTCGAGACCTTGAGCGACCCGGCCTGGAAGGGATTTCCGGACTTCACGTTCTCGACCGTCAAGAGCGTTGTCGAGAAAGATCCTGCGATGGTGGAGAGCATAGCGCGCGGCATGGCCAAAGCCATGGTGTTCGCAGCTGCCAACCCGGACTGCGCACGAAAACTTCAATGGAAGCATTATCCGGATACCAGGCCGACTGGGATGGACGAGGATCAGGCTGCGGCCAATGACCTTTCGCTGATTTCCGTCATTCTCAGTGAACAGGCTGCGGCTGCAGAGCTTAACGGGAACGGACAGGTGGCGGGTGCCAGTGTCCCGGCTTTCGGTACCTATCAGGACTTCCTCTTTGATGCAGGCGTCCTGACGTCAAAGGTTGAGCCTGCGCAGCTCGTAGCCGGCGACGATGCATTCCGGGAGAGAATCAACAACTTCGACAAGGCGGCAATCGAAGCCCAGGCCAAAGCCTGCGACTTCCCCGGCTGAAAATACTTCCAGCAGCGTGGCCCGGCTGAGGGCCTCTGTCGTTCGGAACGGTGTTCTGGACGGTGGCGCCCGTGCGCCGCCGAGCCCGAAATCATGCCCATGAAGTCAGGAAAGGACAAGAGATGGACTATCAGAATATCAAGCTGAAGAAGGAAGACTGGCTCGCCACGCTCACCCTCAGCCGGCCGCAGAAGATGAATGCATTGAGCAAGGAACTGCAGCTTGAGATGCAGCATGCCATGGATGATCTGGAAGCAGACGAAACCATTCGTGCGGTCATCATCAACGGTGAGGGCAAATGCTTTTCGGCCGGCTTCGACATCACCGGGACCGGCGGCGAACCACCAACGGTTCAGGACTGGCGCGCAGGGGTGAAGCGTGAGAACGATACGTGGTTTCGCATCTGGCGTTCGCGGCTGCCTTATATAGCCGCCGTCCATGGCTATTGCCTGGGTGGCGCGTGCGAGCTGTCCATGGTGTGCGATATTACCATTGCAGCCGAGGACGCGCAGTTCGGCGAGCCCGAAATCCAGTTCCAGTCGGCCCCTCCATTTCCGATCATGCCATGGGTTCTCGGCATGAAGAAGACCAAGGAACTGCTGCTGACCGGTGACCGTATCGACGCGATGGAGGCCCACCGCATCGGTCTCGTCAATCGCGTGGTGCCGACGGATGAGCTGGCTGGAAGTGCGCGCGAGCTTGCCCGCAAGCTCAGCATGATCCCGCCGCCCGCGATGCATCTGAACAAGCAGAGCCTGAACCGTCAGTATGACATCCGGGGTTTCCAGTCGACCGTCGACTACGGGGCGGAAATCTTCACCCTGGTCCTCACGTCGGACTCCCAGGAAAAGCGCGACTTCGACAACATTGCCGCCGAGCATGGCCTCAAGGCCGCTTTCAAATGGCGTGACGATAAGTTTGCGGCGCCGCGAAACTGAACCCGGACATATGATCATGAACATCGGGACATCGACATCCCTCCAGGTACATCGGGCACTTGCCCGATCCCTCGCCGATCATGGCATGCGAACCCTGTTTGGCCTGATCGGAGATGCCAACCTGTTCATGGTCGACAGTTTCGTTCGCGAGCAGGGCGGTCGCTTCGTCGCGGCCGCCCACGAGGCGGGCGCGGTGCTGATGGCGCAAGGCTTCGCGCAGGTCTCGAACCAGATCGCGGCCGCTACGATCACGCATGGCCCCGGCCTGACCAACGCTGTCACCGCACTCGTGGAAGCCGTCAGAAGCCGCGTGCCCATGGTCGTGCTGTGTGGCGATACCCCTGCCGATGCGCCCGAACACCTGCAAAAGATAGACCAACGTGAAATAATCCTGGCGACCGGAGCGGGCTTCGAGCAGATGCGCACGGCTGAAACCACCCTCGACGACATTGCCAATGCTTTCCGGCGGGCCGCCATCGAGCAGCGCCCCATTGTCTTCAACATGCCGGTCGATCTTCAGTGGGAGACTACAGTTTACCGCAAACATATCCTGCGGATCCCGGATCGTCGCGCCCTTGTCCCCGACAGCAACGATCTCGACGATGCGCTGGGCATCATTGCAGCCGCAAAGCGTCCCGTGATACTGGCGGGCCGCGGCGCGGTTGATGCGCGCGATGCATTGTTACGGCTGGCCAGAAGGATTGAGGCGCCGCTATCCACGACGCTGCGGGCCAGCGGATTGTTTGGTGGAGAGCCCTTTGCGCTGGGCGTCTTCGGTACTCTGAGCACGCCGGTCGCGACAGACATCATTCTGGAAAGTGACTGCGTCGTGGCCTTCGGCGCGAGCCTCAACATGTTCACCGGCTCCCATGGCAGCTTCCTGCAGGGTAAGCGCGTCGTTCAGGTCGATCTGGATCCCAAAAACCTGGGAAGCAGATGGAAGCCGACCATCGGCATCGTTGGTGACGCCGCGTTGACGGCGGAGCGGATGATCGGGCTGCTCGATGAAGCCGGAATACCCGGGTCAGGCCATAGTTCGCCCGCCATGGCGCAGGCAATCGCCGGTTACAAACCAGAGCCCCGCTTTCCCGACTGGGCGGGCGAACCCAAAGCCGGCACCGTAGAGCTGCATGAGGCGCTGCGGCGCATCGATGCGGTTGTGCCAGCGCAGAGAACCATTGTTACCGACCTCGGGCGGTTTGTCGGCGAGGCTCTTCGGGTCTTTCGCATTCCGGATCCGCGTGCCTATGCGCATACGATGAGCTTCGGCGCCATCGGTGCCGGCCTCCCATGCGCTATCGGCGCTGCGGTTGCCGAACATGAGCGCCCGACAGTGCTCATCTCCGGCGATGGTGGGTTCATGATGGGAGGGCTGACGGAGCTCAACACGGTCGCCCGCAACCGGCTCGACATGATCATCGTGGTGTGCAGCGACGGGAGCTATGGGGCCGAACATGTTCAGTTTCGAAACCGGTCGCTCGATCCGCGTCAGTCGATGTTCGACTGGCCCGATTTTGCGCCTGTTGCCGAGGCTCTCGGGGTGCGCGGCGTAACCGTCCGGAACCAAGGCGATCTTGACGCTGCAGTACAGGCAATTGCCGCACGTGACGGCCCGCTGCTCATCGACCTCAGGATAGATCCGGAACGCATAGCCTGGGGCTGATGGTCCCTGCGTGTCGCATCAGGGCAGGGGCCTGTCCACCGCATTGTGAACGTTGTTCCAGTCACCAATCATGGGAGTATCCAATGACCGAATCCTTTGCTGCGATGATCATCGATCAGGACGAAGCGGGCCGCCCTAACGGGAGGCTGCGGGAGATCACGTTGGCCGATTTGCCGGATCATCCGGTTCTTGTGGAGATCAGCCACTCCAGCCTCAACTACAAGGACGGGCTGGCGATTTCCGGCAAGGGCCGTATTGCGCGGCGAACGCCGTTGATCGCGGGCATCGATCTGGCAGGGGTGGTGGTTGAGTCCCGATCGCCCGAATGGAAAGCCGGCGACAAGGTGATCGTCAATGGCTGGGGCCTGTCAGAGACTGAATCGGGTGCGTTTACCCGGTTCCAGCGGCTGAAACCGGAGTGGCTGACACCGCTGCCGTCAGCGTTCAGCGCCGAACAGGCGATGGCGATCGGGACTGCTGGTTATACGGCAGCACTCGCCGTACTGGCATTGGAGGATTGGGGCAATCTCATCAAGGCCCGGGGTGACGTGCTGGTGACTGGCGCGGCGGGCGGTGTTGGCTCCATGGCGATCAGCCTTCTCTCTGCCCGTGGCTATCGGGTGGTGGCGTCGACCGGACGGGCAGGCGAGCACGATTATCTGCGCTCGCTTGGTGCCGCCGAATGTATCGACCGGAGCGAATTTTCGGCTGTTTCCCGGCCGTTGCAAGCCGAACGCTGGAGCGGAGCAGTCGACAGTGTCGGCTCGACAACGCTTGCCAACGTGCTGGCCCAGACGGGCTATGGCGGCGCAGTCGCGGCCTGTGGCCTCGCGGGTGGTTCCGATCTGCCCGCAACTGTATTGCCGCATATTTTGCGGGGCGTAGCCCTGCTGGGCATCGATTCCGTCATGGCTCCACCGGACAAGCGCCAGCGTGCATGGGATCTGCTTTCCGGGAGTCTCGAAGCGGAGAAGCTGGCTTCCATGACATGCGTCGCGCCCATGCGCGATTTGCCGGTCCTCGCGGAAGAAATTGTCGCCGGCAGGGTTCGCGGCCGCGTGGTGATCGAAATCGCCTAGAGGTCTGGCGGGCACGGTGCCTGCTGCGGTTTGTGCAGAAAGCTACCCGGTGGCGGGCCAGCAGCAGGCAAAAAACAACGGTTAACAAGGGCATGGCTGAAGAGGCGCTGCTCGCTTTATTATGCGATAGCCTCGTTATCGGGGCGCCACTTTACTCGTCCGAGGATCTGGACGCCCCGCTACGTCATCAACGGAGGAACATTGTTCGATGGCCAGACCGATAAGCCCGCCAACACTGCCTGATCCATTGTCAAATTACAGTCATGCGATGCTGGTGCCTGCCGGTTCGCAATTGCTGGTCTGTTCCGGTCAGTTGGGCGCAAGGGCGGACGGAACGGTTCCTGAGGGTGCGGGTGCTCAGGCCGAAATCTGCTTTGCCAATGTCCGGGCCTTGTTGGCGGAAAGCGGAATGGACCTGTCGAACGTCGTGCGCATCAACGCTTATGTGACAGGCCGCGAGCACATGGCGCCTTACATGGAGGTGCGCAATGCTCTTTTTCCTGAACCCTGGCCCGCTTCCACCTTGCTGATCGTCAGCGGCTTTTCCAGACCGGAATTTGTAGTCGAGGTGGAAGTAATCGCAGCAAAATCCGCATAGATCGTGATCTTCTTACGAATGCTGAACACTTGGCAGCGGTCATCTGCCTGTTGGAAGAGGTCCGTTGCGCGTGTCGCCAAAGATGTCAGCCGATGCGGATCGGATACGGCAAGGTGTGGCTTATTCGGCAAGGTTGAGAAAAGTGCTTCCGCAACCGTCGGAAAGTGCATGCCTGCTCGCAACATCAGGCCCGTTAGCTGAGGCTTGCCAATACTGCGCGACGTAAGTGTCCGAAAGGAAGCAGTCGGCGGACTGGAGCTCTATCCCTGGCGTTCGGGTATCCTCACGACCAGCCCATCGAGTGCATCGGTCACCCTCAGCTGGCAGGAAAGCCGCGAATTGGCCGATGGTTCCCAGGCGAAGTCGAGCATGTCGGTTTCCATGCCATCGGCTTCGCCGACTGCTTCCATGAATTCCGGCTCTATGTACACGTGGCAGGTTGCGCAGGCGCAAGCGCCTCCACATTCTGCCTCGATGCCGGGGATGCCGGCCCGAACCGCTGCTTCCATGACGGTGGACCCGTTTTCCGCATCCAGCTCGAAGCGCTGGTCGTCGTGGGTCACATAGATGATGCGTGCCATGGCTGTTGGTCTCTCGGATGCTGTCTGATGCAGCCGCGACTGATTTTGCTGTCGCGGCCTGTTTGTGCGGACGGGTGGGAAGCTGAAGCGCTATTCGAGCCCCAGCGCGCGCAGGAAAAGGGAGGCGACCTCTTTCTCGATCTGCTCGTAGTCAGGTTCCTCGCCATCCCCCAGATGCATCATGTTGCGAACCTGAACTTCAAAATCCGCATAATGCTGGGTAACGGCCCAGATGTGCATCTGGAACAGCAGCGGATCGACCGCTCTGACCAGTCCCTGATCGACCCAGGACTGTATCAGCTTGACCGCCTCTTTCGTTGAAGCCTGATAAGGTGCCCAGTGGCGGCCCAGTACCGGCGCGCCATTCGCGATCTCGGTGGTAAAGAGGCGCGAGGCCTTGGGGTGTCTGCGTCCATATTCCAGCTTTTTATGCACATAGGCCCGGATGACATCTGCAGGCGTGTCGCCGGTGGAGGCGCTGAGAAACAGCTCCTGCCACTCGTCGAGGATATAAACCAGTATGTCCTCGTACAGCTCCTCTTTGCTGGAGATGTAGTAGTGCAGCTGCGGTTTGGTCAGTCCGGCACGCTGGGCTATAGCTTGCGTGGAAGCCCCGATGAGTCCCTTGCTGGCAAACTCATCTATTGCCGCATCGCGGATGGCGGCAAGGATCATGCGCCGGCGCTCAAGGACCTTGTCCCTGGGGCTCGACATCTGCGGTTCCGGATTTTCAGCCTTTTGCTGCGTCATTGCCTGTGCACGAAGGTGATGGGCAGAAAGGCCGCCCATCACTCCATTTTCCGTTCTCTGTTTATGGGGTGAGCTGCTTCTTCACGTCGAGCCCGACGCCCTTGTTGACAAAGGCGTCAGTCGCAACCTTTGAAATATCGACCTTACCATCCTCGACGATACCAGATTTGACTGCAAGGTCGTAAAACTGCTTCACGCGGTCAAGCGAGATCGCGCCGATGCCCTTTTCCAGCGTATCGCCGCTGTCGATCATCTCCAGCTTCTTCAGCATCTCGATCTCGCCATCCAGCGTCTCGGTGCTCATGTCGGGATTGTCTTTGAGGATCAGCTCATAGGCCTTGCTGCGGTCGCCATAGAGGAAATTGTTCCAGCCGATGATGCTCGCATCCACGAAGCGCTGAACGAGATCCGGATTGTTCTCGACCAGATCGAGGCGCGTTTCAATGGTGTTGGCGTAGGTGCTGTAGCCGTAGTCTGCCAGCAGATAGGTGGTGACCTTCGCACCTTCCTTCTGCGCATAGAGCGGCTCGGCGGTGGCATAGGCCTGCTGAACCATCTTCGGGTCGCTCAGGAACTGGGCGAGGCTGTAGCCATAGGGGCGGATCTGCTCGTCCTTGAACCCAAAATCGTTGACCAGCCAGCGCCAGAAACCGTACTGGGTGTCCTTTGCCATCAGCACCGACGGTGCATTGGTCAGATCCTGAAAGTCCTTGTAGGCGCCTTCATGCGCCATCAGCGCCTGCGGGTCCTTCTGGTAGAAGGAAGCGATGACGGTTGTCGGAATGTCGTTGGCCGTGTTGTGGAAGGACAAGAGCAGATTTCCCGTCAGCAGGAAATCCAGCCGGCCGGCGGCCAGCATCGGGCGGTTGTTGACCTGCGGGCCGCCCATTTCGATGGTGACGTCGAGGCCATGCTTCTCATAAGTGCCATCGGCCACCGCCTGATAGAAGCCGCCATGGCCGGCCTGAGCCAGCCAGTTGGTGCCGAGTGTAACCTTGTCCAGCGCCAGAGCAAATTGCGTGGACACCACAAGTGTTGCGGCGGTCATCGCCACTTTGAGCATGCTTTTCATCAGAACTTTACTCCCATTGGTTCTTCGGTTCAGTCTGCGGCGGCCATGTCGGCCGTCCAGCCACGTGTCTTGCCGGGATTGAGCAGGCCAAAGGGATCGGCCAGCTTCTTGAATTCGATCTGCATGGTGTCGATCTCTTTCATCCCGCCATCTTCGATCGTGAAGGCGTGCGGATCGTAGATGTCGCAGCCGTCCTTCTCCTCCAGCTCCCGGATGACGCGGTAGGTATCGTCGCGATCCTTGTAACGAACCAGGGGCAGGCCGAAGATCTGTATTTCGCCTTCCAGCCGCGCCATCTCATGATGCATGTACTGGTCGTCGCCATAGCGCTCCATCTGACGCAGAACCACATCCGGGTCGAAGGGGCGCGGATAGGCGACCTGAAGATAGGTCCAGCCTTCCTCGGCCTTCAGCGCCTGCAGGGTGGTGTGGTTCCAGCCGCATTCGTAAGCGGGCTGCAATCCCTTTGCATGAAGCGCGTCCTGCGTCATGCCGAACGAAACGCGGCCGCCGAACGACGCCACCAGTTCGGCAAAGCGGGCCTGCTCTTCGGGTGCGATCATTGCGAACACCGCATCGCGGTCGGCCGGGAACAGGTCTCCGAACTTGGTGTAGAAGCGCGAGAAGCGGCGATCCACCGTGGTCAGCAGATAGCAGTCCAGCTTGTCGTCCAGCGCCTTCAGGCAGAAACGCAGCGTCGCGTCGTAGCTCTCGAAGAGGGCTGCGGTGTGAATCCAGTCGGTCGCTTTCGTCAGGCCGATCTCCAGCTCCATGACGATGCCGTTGGTGCCATAGGCATGCTGCACCTTCTGGATGTCGTGGCCATGCAGTTCGATGATCTTCGGCTCCGGCTCCACCGTCATCACCTTCACCGAATAGATGTTGCCATCGTCGCGCAGCATGCCGTGGCGCAGCGAGCCGATGCCGCCCGAGCCGCCAGTGAAGAAGCCGCCGATGGTGGCGATGCGACGCGTCGACGGATACATGAGAAGCTCCTGTCCCGTTTCGCGCACGGCATCGTCCAGCCGCGAGATGCGCGCGCCGGCCTGCACGCGCACGCGGCCCGGCTCGATCGAAAGCACCTTGTCGATCTTGGTCATGTCGAGAATGATGCCGCCTTCCAGCGGCACGCACTGGCCGTAATTGCCGGTGCCGCCACCGCGAATGGTGATCGGGATGCGCAGTTTCGCGGCCGCTGCCGCCACTCGGCGCACCTGATCCTCATCGGCCGGGATGACGACGAGGTCACCCACGAAATGGCCAATATCTTCGCTGAGGATGGGGCTGTACCAGAAATAATCGCGCGAACGCAGTTCAACCTGCTTCGGATCGTCGTAGACACGGATGCCATCGATCTCGCTGCGGAAGGCGGCCCAGTCATAGGCGCGCACGGGCTTGGTCGCGACGTTCATGCGTTTCTCCAATCGTTGTTTGCTGCCAGCAGTGGCGCACCGCTGCGATAGACAATGCGTTCGCTCCGGGGACGGCTGATGAGGTCGCCCATATCGGTTGCGCCATGCCAGATGAAGTCGGCCTGCATGCCCTTCTCAATGGGCCCAAAGGCATTGCTTGCGCACCAGCGCGCGGGCAGTGAGGTTATGCTGTCCAGCCACGCATCCGGTTCCAGATGCGCGGATGGCACCGCCAGTCTCAGAATGGAAAGCGGGTCGTAATCTCCATACGGATAGAAGGCGTCGCCGACATTGTCGGAAGCGATCATCACCTCCATGCCCGCCGCGCGCGCCTCCTTCAGTGTGGCAAGGCCGCGCAGGCGTGGCGTGCGGCCGATGCCGCGATCCTGCAGGTAAAGGTTCGTGGTTGGCAGAACCACGAGCCCCACGCCAGCGCGCGCGCCTGCCGCCAGTATTCGTTCCAGCTCGTCCGGCGCACGCAGCGACAGGGAGCAGGCATGGCCGCACAGCACGCGTCCGGCCATGCCGAAACGCGACGCGGCATCGATGATGAGCGACAGTCCGTCGGCTTCCGGCTCCAGTCCTTCATCGACATGAAAATCGAGGGTGAGATCATGGCGCGCGGCAAGGCTGAACATGGTTTCAACCTTGGTCGCCAGATCCGGGTTGCGGTAGAAGAAGGCACCGAACACGCCCCTGTCGGCCGCCACCCGCGCGGCGATGGCGCTTCCGGCTTCGGGTACGATATCTCCCAGAACGAGAGCTGCCGGTTGCAGATCGACACGGCCTTTCCATTCCTCGCGCAGCTCGCAGAGCACGGGCCATGCCGCCGGCACGTCCGGCGTCACCCAGTCGACGTGGCTGCGAACGGCACCGACGCCATGCGCGAAGGCTGCTTCCAGCGCGCGGCCTGCCCGCGCACGGATATCGGCGGCGGTCCAGTTCGGCCGGTCCTCTTCCATCAGCGCGATGGCATCGAACAGGGACTGGATCGGAGCCGGGTTTCCGGCTTTGATCCTTTGGATGGTGTGGGTCTTGTCGAGATGCACATGCACATCGGCCAGCAGCGGTGTCACGAAGCCGCCGCTAGCCTTCCCGACATCGCCGGGGTTTGCGGGAACGACATAGGCGACAAAGCCGTTCTTCACCACGATATCGTGGCGCCCGGAAAGCCCGGCCACGCCCACGCCCGACAGGCGCAACGTCCCGTCCGGCGCGTCTGTGCGTGGAATGTCGTGCCCTTTGGTCACGCTCAGGTCTCCCGACGGATTTCGCTTTCGTGCCAGCGTCCAAGCACGAGGCGCGACAGCCAGCTCGTGGCGAGGAAGATGACGATGCCGAGAACCGAAACGAGGAACAGGGCCGCGAACATGCGCGGGATCTCGTTGCGGAAGCTGGATTCCAGAATGCGCGAGGCGAGGCCCGTGTTCTGGCCGGCGGTGCCCGCGACAAACTCGGCCACCACAGCACCGATCAGCGCCAGACCGCCGGCGATCTTCAGCGCCGCCATGAAGTAGGGCAGGGCGCTGGGCGCCAGCAGAAAGCGGAGGCGCTGCAACGGCGTCGCACGGTAGAGCTTGAACAGGTCGCGTAGATTGTGGTCGGCGCTCCGCAGGCCGATCACCGTGTTCGACAGGATCGGGAAGAAGGCGACGATCCAGGCGCAGATGAGCAGCGCGGTGAAGGTGTCGCGCACATAGATGAGGATCAGCGGCGCAATCGCCACGACGGGCGTGACCTGAAGGATCACCGCGAAGGGGAAAAAGCTCATTTCCACGGTGCGGGACAGGGCGAAGATCATGCCCAGCAGAACGCCGCCGGCAATGGCGCAGGCCAGCGAAAGCATGGTCAGCCTCACCGTGAACATCATCGAGCTCATCAGCGAAGACCAGTCCTTCACCAGCGTTTGCGCGATCAGCGATGGTGCGGGGATGACGTAGTGAGGAACCTCATAGTAGCGGACCAGCCCTTCCCACACGAGAAGGGCGATCACGATGGCCATTGTCGGCATGATGACCGCCTGGCGGCGCTCGATGCGGGCGCGGCGGTTTTGTTCGGAATTGAGTACTGGCGTCTCGGTTGTCATGGCGAGGGCCTCAATGGTTGATGTCGTCATTTCCGAGCGTCTGATTGAGCGCGTCGGAAACGATTTCACAGCTTTCGGTATATTCGCGGGTGGTGCGGAAATTATCCGCACGGGGATAGCTTCCCGGAATAGCGATATCGGCGACGACGCGCCCCGGTCGGGCAGCCATCACCACGACGCGGTTGGACAGATAGACCGACTCATAAACGCTGTGGGTCACGAAGATCACGGTCAGCCCATGTTCCTGCCACAGGCGCAGAACGTCGTTGTTGAGCTTGAAGCGGGTCATTTCGTCGAGCGCTGCGAAGGGCTCGTCCATCAGCAGCAGACGGGGCTTGGTCACGATGGCGCGCGCAATCGAGACACGCATCTTCATGCCGCCCGAAAGCTCGCGCGGATAGGCTTTCGCAAACTTGCTCAGCCCCACCTGCGCCAGAACTTCCTCGACGCGCGGCGTTGCCTGTGCACGTGACATGCCGCCAAGCCGCAGCGGCAGGTAGACATTGTCGAACACGGATGCCCACGGCATGAGTGTCGGCTCCTGAAACACGAAGGCGACATCCTGCGGGCCGGTGCCGCTGCCCGGCGCATGGCCATTCACGGTGATAGAGCCGGCGGACACTTCCGACAGGCCTGCAATCATGCGCAGCGCGGTGCTCTTGCCACAGCCCGACGGTCCAAGGAAGCTGACGAACTGCCCGTCCTCGATGGAGAGCGACATGTCGCGGACAGCCACCACCCCCGTACCGTATTGCTTGTAGACGTTCCTGATTTCGATCAGTGGCTGCGAACCTGTCGTAGCTGCTGCGCTCATTGCGTGTCCTCACCCCAGGCCGGGTTGTTGTCGAGCCAGGTCAAAGGCGCGCGCTCCACCTCGGCGAGCACTTCGACGAGACGGTCGGCTGCATAATCGATGGTCTGGCGACCTTTTTCGGTCGTCGCGGCGGCGGCGTTGCCGGCAGCGCCGAAGGGGTTGATGTCATGCATCTGCCAGCCGGGCTTCGCGCCCGACAGCGCGATGTGACGATATTCGCTTTCAAAGGTTTCGGTGAGAGCCGAAAAATTCTGCGCCTTGTCCATCACCACCAGATCGGGGTGCATGGCAAGCATCACCGACGTCTCCATGTCGCCGGCATGAATGCCATGCAGCGTTTCATGCTCGTCATAGAGGCCATCCGGCAGGCCGTGCCCGAACCAGTTGACCGAAAACACCATCATGCCATGGCGCTGGCGCAGCTCGCGCGCAACGATATCCATGATGCTGATCTGCCCGCCATGGCTGTTGAGCAGCACCATCTTGCGAACGCCGCTGGCGGCAACGCAGGCACCGATCTCGCACCACATTGAAATAAGCGTCTGGGCGGAGAAGGTCAGCGTGCCGGGATACCGAGCGTGCTCATTGCTTTTGCCAACCGGCTGCGTGGGCAGAAAAAGCGTCCGGCTCGTTTCCGGCAGCCGCTCCACAATGGCTGCCACCATGCCGCTGACGATCGCGGCATCCACTGACAAAGGCAGATGCGGCCCATGTTGCTCCGTAGCGCCAACAGGCAGAACCGCGACGATGCCGCCACGATCGAGCCGGGAAAATTCCTCGCTCGTGTAATCCGACCAATATCTTTTCAAAATCAGAATTCCTCCCTCATGCTCCGCGCAGCTTCGCTACGAGAAAGCGCGGAGCAGCTTCAGATGCCGGCGCGCCTCCACGTCGCCACCAAAGCTGTTCTCCATCCCTGACGCAGCTGGCTTTCTCCCTGCTCCCAAGGGGCCGAAACTGCATCCTGAGCGATACTACTAAACGATCTGATCGATCGGTCAAACTAATTGTTTAAATTCTCCCGGGAATATGCAACCAAATGTCCTGCGGCCCTTCGAGGGAGCGAAGCGCGCAGTTCGTGCGGTGGGCCGTCAGTGGAGGATGTCGATGGTTGAAAGATGCATCATCGTGGGTGCCGGGCATGGCGGCTCGCAGGCCGCGGTCAGCCTGCGTCAGGAAGGATATTCCGGCGAGATCGTGCTGGTCAGCGATGAAAAGGACCTGCCGTATCATCGTCCGCCCCTGTCAAAATCCTACCTGAAGACCCCCGATGCGGAAGGGCTGGTGCTGCGCACGGAGGCCGTCTATCGCGACAATGCCGTAGAGCTGGAACTCGGCATATGTGCCGAACGGATCGATACGAGCGGGAAGCGGCTGGTTCTGGCTGGCGGGCGCGAGCTGGAATTCTCCGACCTCGTTCTGGCAACGGGTGCGCGGGCGAGGATGCCCGGGCTTCCCGGCATGGATCTCGATGGCGTCGTCACGCTGCGCACCATGGAAGACGCCCGCCGCATTCGTGCGGCGATGCCCCGGGTCGAGAATGTGGTGATTGTCGGCGGCGGTTTCATCGGCATGGAAATGGCGCATAGCTGCATCGGCCTCGGCAAGTCGGTTACGCTCATCGAAGCTGCGCCGCGGGTGCTTGCCCGTTCGGTCGCGCCGGTCGTTTCCGCCCATGTCGAGCAGCGCAGCCGATCTGTCGGCATCGACCTGATCACCGGCGCGCAGCTTGCCGCCATCCACGGCGAAAACGGGCGCGTTGCCGCCGTTTCCACCGCAGACGGCCGTCGTTTCGATGCAGACATGGTTGTGATGGGGATTGGCGCGGTGCCCAATGTGGAACTGGCCGCCGACGCGGGACTTGAAATCGCCAACGGCATCGTCGTCGATCCGAACCTGCGCAGCTCCGCAGCGAACATTCACGCCATCGGCGATTGCGTCAGCTTCGATCACCATCAGCTGGGAACGCGGGTCCGTCTGGAATCGGTGCAGAACGCAACCGACCATGCGCGGCATGTCGCGCTGGCCCTCACCGGGCGCGCACGTCCCTATGCCGAGGTTGCATGGTTCTGGTCCGATCAGGGCGACATGAAGCTTCAAACCGCCGGGCTGTCAGCCGGTGCGGACAATTGCATCGGATCGGGCGACCCCGAAGCCAACGCTTTCTCCGTCTATCATTTCAGCGGTCAAAGACTGGTCGCCGTCGATTCCATCAACCGGCCGGCGGATCATATGATCGCGCGCCGGCTTCTTGCAGCCGGCATCAGCCCCACGGCAGCGGATATCGCGGAAGGCCCCCAACGCCTCAAGCAAATGGCCAGCCCCGCCAGGGCAGGCTGAGCCCTACACATATTGCGCGGCTGCCGTGACGGTCGCGGAAACATCATTCGGAGTTCTGTGCAAATGCTTCACTGCCTTATCATCGGCGCGGCCGGCATGCTCGGCGACGGGCTGGCAAAGCGCCTCGTGAAGGATGGCCAAATCGGCGGCCGCAAGGTCGGGCGGATGACGCTGTTCGACATCGTTGCTGCCAATACGCCTTCAGCTGAAGAAATTGGCGTAACGGTCGAGACCGGCGATATTTCATTGCCGGAAACGGCGACAGATCTCATCGCATCCCGCCCCGACGTGATCTTCCATCTGGCGGCCATCGTATCGGGCGAGGCGGAGCGGGATTTCGAGAAAGGCTATCGCATCAATCTGGACGGCACCCGCCATCTGTTCGAGGCTATCCGCAAGGCGCATGAGGCGGATGGCTATTGCCCGCGCGTGGTCTTCACCTCCTCGCTTGCCGTGTTCGGCTCGCCCCTGCCTGATGTCATCGGCGACGACTACATCATCACGCCGCGCTCCAGCTACGGCACCCAGAAGGCCATCGGCGAACTGCTTCTGGCCGATTACAGCCGGCGCGGTTTCCTCGATGGTATTGGCATCCGCCTACCCACCATCTGCATTCGCCCGGGAAAGCCGAATGCGGCGGCTTCCGGCTTCTTCTCCGGTATCCTGCGCGAGCCGCTGGCGGGTCTGCCTGCAACCTTGCCGGTCGACACCTCCGTGCGCCACTGGTTCGCCAGCCCGCGCGCGGCGATCGGCTTCATGGCCCATGCCGCGGCGGTCAGCAGCGAGTTGCTGACCGAGCGCCGCAACATGACGATGCCCGGTGTTTCGGCAACGGTGGCCGATGAGATCGAGGCGCTGCGCACCACGGCCGGTGAGGCCGCAGTTGCCCTCATCCGCCATGAGAAAGACCCGGCCATCGAGGCGATCATCTCCACCTGGCCGCAGGCATTCGACGCCGGTCAGGCGCTCAGCCTCGGCTTCGAGGCTGACGAGTCGTTCGAAGCCATCGTGCGCGCTTATCTTGAGGATTACGCACCGGCTGTGGAGCGCGCATCGTGAGCGCAGCAGTGCAGGACACCACCGTCAGCGGAAAAAACTTCCTTCTGATCGGCCTTGGCGCAATGGGCTACGGCATGGGCCGTTCGCTGCTGCGCGCCGGCCTTCGCGTGGACGGCTTTGACCTGAATGCAGAAACGCAGGCACGCTTCCGCACCGAAGCAGGGCTTGACCGCACGCTGGCAGAAGCTGCAGGCGAAGCGGATGGTGCGATCCTCGTTGTGGTCAACGGCGCACAGACAAGCGAGGCCCTGTTCGGCGCGAATGGCCTTGCCGAAAGGCTGAAGCCGGGTGCGGTGGTGATCAGTTGCGCCACCATCGACCCGCAGCAGGCTATCGCTTTCGAGCAACGGCTTGCAGAAAAGGGCATTCTCTATCTCGATGCCCCGATCTCCGGCGGTTCGGCACGCGCCGCGCAGGGCAAGCTTTCGATCATGGCCTCCGGAAGGCCGGAAGCTTTTGCAAAAGCTGAGCCTGCGCTGGATGCCATGGCCGAAACCCTGTTCCGGCTGGGCGACAAGGCCGGGCCCGGCTCGGCGATGAAGAGCGTCAACCAGCTTCTGGCCGGCATTCATATCGCGGCCACCGCGGAAGCCTTTGCCTTCGGCATCGCGCAGGGGCTGGATGCGGACCAGATCATGCAGGTCATTCCCGCCTGCGCGGGCTCCTCATGGATGTTCCAGAACCGTGGTCCCTACATTGCCGATGGCGACTACCGGCCGCATTCGGCGGTCGATATCTTCGTCAAGGATCTGGGCATCGTCACCGAAGCGGCTTCCGGCGCAGCGCTAGACCTGCCCGTTTCACAGGCCGCGCTTGAGCGCTACCGTGCTGCTTCCGCCGCAGGCATGGGGCGCGAAGGAGATGTGGCGCTGGTCAAACTCTACGCTGCCCAAAGCGGCATCGACCTGCCGCCGAAACGCTACGAGGACAAGTGAACATGCTGCTGGGCTGCATAGGTGACGACTTCACCGGCTCTTCCGATCTGGCCAACACGCTGGTCAAAAGCGGCATGGCCACGACGCAATATTGCGGCGTACCGCAGGGCAGGGCCGATGCCGGCGTGGAAGCCGGGGTCGTGGCGCTGAAGACGCGCAGCATTGCGCCAGGGGAGGCTGTCGCGCAGTCGCTTGCGGCGCTGGACTGGCTGCGTGAACAAGGCTGCCGCCAGTTCTTCTTCAAATATTGCTCCACTTTCGATTCCACGCCGCAGGGCAATATCGGCCCCGTGGCAGAGGCGCTGGTGAAGGCGCTGGGCGCCGAAAAGGTGATCGTCTGTCCGGCTTTCCCGGCCACCGGCCGCACCATCTATCAGGGCCATCTGTTCGTGGGCGACAGGTTGCTCAGCGAATCCGGCATGGAGGCGCATCCGCTCACCCCGATGACCGATCCGGACATTCGCCGCTGGCTTCAGCGCCAGACCGCGCTGCCGGTTGGCCATGTCGGCTTCAGCGATGTGCGGCGCGGCGCGCAGGCCATCGGTGAAGCGCTCATCCGCCAGCAGGCGCAGGGCCACAAGCTGGTTGTCGTCGATGCGGTGCAGGATGAGGATCTGTTCGCCATCGGCGAGGCGGCAGCGGATCTTCCGCTGATCACCGGAGGCTCAGGTGTCGCCCTCGGCCTGCCGGAAAATTTCCGCCGCAAAGGGCTGATCGGAAACCGCGACGTTCAGTGGAAGGCGATTGATGGAGCCGGTGCCGTGCTTTCCGGCTCCTGCTCGCGTGCCACGCGGGCGCAGGTCGCGCATTACCGCGCCGGCCACCCTTCTCTGGAAATCAAGGCAGATGCCCTGATATCCGGCGACATGACTCTTGCCGCCGCCGCCGCATGGCTCCGGCAGAACCTCGACGGCGCGCCGCTGGTGTTTTCCTCCGCCGATCCGGAGGAGGTTGGCCGCGCTCAGAAACGTTACGGAACCGAAGAGCTTGCAGGCCGCATCGAAGCCTTCTTTGCCGGTCTGGCGGCACAGGCGCGCGAGCTTGGCGTGAAACGGCTGGTCTCCGCCGGCGGCGAAACATCCGGCGCGGTGGTGCAGGGCCTTGCCTGCGAAGCCTTGCAGGTTGGCCCCGAGATCGACCCCGGCGTGCCGATGCTGCGCCTTGGCGACGAGGATTTCGGCCTTGCCCTCAAGTCTGGTAATTTCGGCTCGGAGGATTTCTTCTCCAAGGCGCTGGCCATGCTGGAAGGGAGATAAGGGGTGAGCGAAGAGGCGCGTCTGCGTGAAACGATCTGCGCCATGGCGCGTTCGGTCTTCGATCGCGGCCTGACAGGCGGCGCATCCGGCAATATATCGGCGCGCCTGTCAGATGGCCGCTTGCTCGTCACGCCAACGGGGTCATCGCTGGGTACGCTCGACCCCGGCCGCCTTTCGCTGCTCGACACGCAAGGCCGCCTGATTTCCGGCGATGCGCCGACCAAGGAAATGCCGCTTCATTCGGCCTTCTACGAAACGCGCGGCGCGAAGTCCGGCGCCATCGTGCATCTGCATTCCACCCATTCGGTGGCGCTTTCGATGCTGCCGGAAACCGATCCCGACAATGTGCTGCCGCCGCTGACGCCCTATTCGGTGATGAGGCTCGGCAAGGTGAAGCTGCTGCCCTATTTCCGGCCGGGCGATGCGGCCATCGGCGAGGCGATCCGTGGCCTTGCCGGCAAGCGCGGCGCCATACTTCTGGCAAATCACGGGCCTGTGGTTGCCGCCAAGGATCTGGAAGCGGCACTTTACGCCATGGAAGAGCTTGAGGAGACCGCGCGTCTCGCGCTGCTCACGCGCGGCATGTCGCCCAGAATGCTGACGCCCGCGCAGGTGCGCGACATCGTCGATCATTTCAATATCGAGTGGGAATAATCATGAGCCTGTCCTTTTCAGCCAATCTCGGCTTCCTGTGGACGGAGCTGTCGCTGCCGGATGCGGTGCGCGCCGCAAAACGTGCCGGGTTCAGCGCTGTGGAATTGCACTGGCCTTATGCGACAGATGCTTCGGACCTGAAGCAGGCGCTGGCCGAAACCGACCTGCCGGTGCTCGGGCTCAACACATCGCGCGGCAATGTGGAAAATGGCGATTTCGGATTGTCCGCATTGCCGGGCCGCGAGCAGGATGCTCATGCCGCCATCGATCAGGCACTGGCGTATGCTGTGGAAATCGGCGCAACCGCTGTCCACGTGATGGCTGGCAAGATCGCTGCGCCGGAAGCACGCGAAACCTTCATCGCCAATCTGCGCTATGCCGCCGACAAGGCTAAACCTTCAGGCATCACGATCCTGATCGAGCCGATCAACCAGCACGATGCGCCGGGCTATTTCCTCAGCGACAATGCAACGGCTTCCGCCCTCATCGCAGAGGCCGGCCGCGACAACATCCGGATCATGTTCGACTGCTATCATGTCGGACGCTCGGGAAAGCCGGTGCTTGAGGAGTTCGAGGCCCACAAGCACAATATCGGCCATGTCCAGTTCGCCGCCGTTCCGGATCGCGGCGAACCGGACTCAGGCGAGGTCGATTTTTCTGCTGTTCTGCCGAAGCTGGCGGAAGGCGGCTATCGTGGCCACTTCGGCGCCGAATACAAGCCGCGCGGTACGACCGAAGCAGGACTTGGCTGGTTGGCAGCCTGGCGCTGAAAGCGTTGCGGAATCCTGATCGCCGCGAAGACTATCCGATCATCCTCCGGCAATTTTTCGAATGGCTGGAGGGAGGGATCGCCGATCTGTGCGCCGTGGTGCATGAGGCTGCCCAGTCCAAGGTGTTTGGCGAGGCGTTAGGACGCTTCTATGCGGACAAGCATGGAATGGAAGTTGTTGGGCTGCGGATTGCCTCGTTCCAGCCAAAGCCGACGACTGTGCGGCACCTCGGAACATGGCTCAGCCCGCGTGATTGCGTCGAACTGGTGAATTGCTCACTGCAGGCCAAAGGCATTCACTTTGAGGTCGTATATGGCGTCTCGGCGAATTCGCGCGAACTCTATACCGATCCCAATCGCGCTAACATCGGCTACATTCCTCTCGACAACGCGGAAAATTATGCTGCGGAAATTCTTGCGGCAATGAAGCCTGAAGACGAGCCGGAAATGGAGCGCGCTTTCCATGGCGCACTTTATGTGCCGGTTGGTTTCTCCGGAGATCTCAGCAAAATCTCCTGATCTGAACCGCTGTGCAGGCGACGCTACCCGGTTCTGAGCGTTTGCCGGCGCGCCCGTCGATCAGGTGGGCCCGCCGCGCCAGCAGTTTCTCAGGGTCTGCGATGGGACCAAACATCTCCCGGCGTCTTCCAGTGATTTTGGCATTTGGCTAGCTCTTGCACCACCAGTGACACGATTGCCTTCTTTGGCAGCTGGATCCCTGTTCAGATCGCCGATTGCAGGGCGCCTTGCGGGTCGAAAGCTTCGATCATGCGTGGATAGGCGCGGCGCATATCGTCCACGAAGGTGGTGTAGGGCATGTCGTCAAACTCGCCGATATAGTCGATGTATTCCATTCTAAGCCGGCCATCCCGCCCATAGGAATGAAAGATGGAATCATGTTTTCCGTCGAATTCCAGCGGCTCCATGCCCTGACGGTCGCACAATGCCTGGTCGAAGGCCGGCGTCGCCTTGACCCATTTTCCGTTGAGGAAAAGCAATGTGTAGGCATGCCAGCGGAAGATGTCGTCATCCATCAGTTCGGCGACGCGCGGTGAGGTCACATGATTGCGCACATTGGCAAAGCCCAGCCTTGCCGGCACCCCTACGGCTCGTGCCGAAGCAGCGAGAAGGATCGCTTTCGGCACGCAAAAGGATGAAGCTGCCTCCAGCACATTCGACGCGATGAACAGCTCTTCGCGAACGCCGAAACTGTTGAGCGAATAGGGGATCATGTCGCGCAGCCGGTAGTAGAGGCGCACCGCTTTCGACACATCATTGCCGCTGCCTGCCGTCTCCATCGCGAAGTCGCGGATCGACGGGTGCCCGAAATCCAGATAGCGCGTCGCCTTCAGCGCATTGTCCATGGTGTCCTCCCTTGCCGGCTCAGTATCGGGGCCGGTGTGCCGGCATACTGGCGCAAACCACGCTCCGGCATATCCGCCAGTTGAACTGCATCCACAATATAATTATAGACCGGACGGACGGTCAATTTCCAATTGCGGTGGATCGAAGCAGCTTCTGCATGCAGGACGCTTTCATTTGCGATGCGGTGCGCGCACCCATTGGCCGCTATGGCGGAACCCTGTCGGCGGTGCATGCCGATGACCTCTCAGCCATTCCGCTCGCCGGTCTTGTCCGGCGCAATCCGGACATGGCTGGGTCCATTGTGGATGACGTCATCTATGGCTGCGCCAATCAGGCCGGCGAAGACAACCGCAATGTGGCACGCATGGCCGTGCTGCTTGCCGTCATGCCTGTGTCCGTTCCGGGCACGACCGTCAACCGCCTGTGCAGGTCGGGCATGGCTGCCGAGGACATGGCTGCGCGGGCGATCCGGTCCGGCGATTGCGAGTGATGCTGGCCATGCCGCGCGAGCCTGTATTGCCTGATGATGCGCCCCATGTGAACCCCAATGGCGGTGCCATCGCGATGGGTCATCCGCCGGGCATGAGCGGCAGCGCCTCGTCACCAGTGCCATCTGTCAGCTTCAGCGGCGGGGTGGCCGTTATGGTCTGTGCACCATGTGTGGTGGGGATGGGGCAGGGCATTGCTCCGATCATCCAGCGGGTTCGACACCTTCTGCGGAAATGGACGCGCTGTCAGTGAAACGTGCATCTGGCTGCGGGGTGGTCAGACGAGGGACTTGCTGCCGGCGATGATCAGCCGGGTCACGATGTCGGCATAGGCATCGCGACTGATGGGACCGTTTGGCCTGAACCACATATACATCCAGTTCATCATGCCGAAGAGCGACATCGTGACCGGCATCAGCAGCGGTGTCTCGCCGTCAAGCTTCGGATTGATGTCGTTGAGGAGGGTGGAGAAGCGGGCCACGATGCTCCGCTCGATGGCGCGCAGCTGATCGGTCATCTCCTGCGGCAGCACGTTCTTTCCGGTAAGCTGCACCTGATGGTAGTTGTCGGCGTTGCGATAATGCTCAAGGAGCTGGCCGACGATAAGGCGAAGCCGCGTCTCCGCCGGCAGGTTGGCGTCATCTGCCTGCGCCAGCGCATCGTCCAGTTCGCTCAGATGCGTGTGCACGATGTCGAAGATCAGGGCGTCCTTGCTCGGATAATAATGATAGAGCAGCGCCTTCGATACGCCGCTGCGTGATGCGATCTGGGCCATCGAGGCCCGGTCTATTCCCAGTTCTGCAAAAGTGCTCGCAGCGGTTGTCAGGATGCTGCGTTGCTTTTCCTCGAAATCGGCTGCCCGTGTTCTGGCCATGTCCGCTTGATCCAGTCCTGTTGCGGCGCGTTGCCGGAATTTCATTTCATGGCGGGCAGAACAGTTGTTCGTGGGGACTGCTGGCAGGATTGTTGCCCTGATGCTGATGGCGCCCGATGCGCCCATATGTTCGCACTTGTTCCCGTTCTGAAAAAATCCCGCTAAGGGCTCAAAAAAAGTTCTTGCATAAACCGTCCGGTCAGTCAATTATAGCTTTATGTCCGATCCGGGGAAGGAGCGCTTGCCGTTCAGGTGGCAGCTTCTTCCGGATGGACAGGGAGATGATTTCAGGAATGGGCGCTGCCTGAAGGTTGCCGCGGACGAGTTCCCGGCAGGCCGTTGGTGCTGTGCGTTCTGCAAGCCGGGAGGCCAGTCGAAATGATGTCCGAACGCCTGCATGTGGCAGGGAGGGTTTTGCCGTGAGCGTTTCCGTTGCGCCCGGGCGGCTTGAGCTTGAGGGGCTTCATCTCTCCTTCGGGGGGCTGAAGGCCATCAGCGATGCTTCCTTCGTCGCCGAGCCTGGCAGGATCACCGCTCTGATCGGTCCGAACGGTGCCGGCAAGACCTCGATGTTCAACTGCATTTCGGGTTTCTACCAGCCGCAGCGCGGCGCGGTTCGCTTCGATGGGCGCGATGTCAGCGCCCTTGCGCCGCCGCAGCGCGCAAAGCTGGGTTTTGCCCGTACCTTCCAGAATATCGCGCTGTTTCGCGGCATGACGGTTCTGGACAACATCAAGCTTGGCCGTCATGCGCATATGCGCACCAATGTCCTGCAGGCGCTCACCTATTTCGGCAGGGCGGCGCGCGAGGAAATGGAACTTCGCGCGGAGATCGAGCGCGACATCATAGATTTTCTGGAGATCAACCATATCCGGCATATGCCGGTGGGTTCGCTCTCCTATGGCCTTCAGAAACGCGTCGAGCTGGCCCGCGCGCTGGCCATGCGTCCGCGCATCCTGCTGCTCGACGAGCCTGTCGCCGGCATGAACCGCGAGGAAACCGAGGACATGGCCCGCTTCATTCTCGATGTGAAGGAGGAGTGGGGCACCACGATCCTGATGGTCGAGCACGACATGGGCATGGTCATGGATATTTCCGACCATGTTGTCGTGCTCAATTTCGGTCAGGTCATCGCCCGCGGCCTGCCGCAAGAAGTGCAGAACAATCCCGATGTGGTTGCCGCCTATCTGGGATCGGGCGATCCGGCGGCGCTGATGAAGAAGCTGGCCGGTGAAGCCGCGGAGCGCGCCGCATGAGCGATTTTCTGTTTTTTCTTGAAGTGTCGCTGGCGGGTCTCGGCTCCGGTGCGCTGCTGTCGCTTACCGCACTGGCCTTCGTGCTGATCTACAAGGCAACGCAGGTCATCAACCTCGCCATCAGCGAGATCCTGATGATGGGCGCCTATATATTCTTTGCCTTTGCGGCAGGGCTCGGCCTGTCGCCATGGCTCGCGCTGCCGCTGGCCATCGCCGGCGGTGGCGTCATCGGCGGCATCGTCGAGCGCGGTGTCATCCGCCGCATGCTGGGCGAGAGCCCGATCTCGATCTTCATGGTCACCGTGGGGCTCGGTTCCGTTCTGGTCGGCCTCGTCGAGTTCATCTGGGGTGCCAATCCGCGCACCCTGCCTGATTTCATTGGCAGTGCTCCCGTCTTCATTGGCGAACTCTATGTGTCGCGCAAGATCGCGGTCGGCTTCTGTGTGGCGGCTGTCGTCATTGCCGTTTTCCTCGTGCTGTTTCGCTACTGGCGCGGCGGTGTCGCCCTGCGCGCCACGGCCAGCGATCAGGCTGCCGCCTATTCCTGCGGCATCAACGTGCCGGCCGTCTTCTCGCTGTCGTGGATCATCGGCTGTGGGGCAGCTGCCGGTGCAGGCGTTCTGCTTGGCGCCATCGGCGGTATCTCGCCCACGATGGGTGCCTTCGGCCTTTCGGCACTGGTGGTGGTCATCGTCGGCGGCATGGATTCGGTTGCCGGCGCGCTGATCGCGGGACTGGTCATCGGCCTCGTCGAGGCCTGGGCCGGCACCTATCTCGGCGGCGAATACAAGTCCGTCTCCACCTTCCTGATCCTGATCCTGATGCTGATGGTCCGGCCCTACGGCCTCTTCGGCACCCGCGAGATCGAGAGGCTCTGATGCGTATCGCCACTGCCAAGCAAACCTATCTTGCCGACGAGGCTCTGATCCGTACCCGCACCCAGATGGCATGGTGCGGCGTGCTGGCCGCCAGCCTGCTTGCAGCACCCTTCGTGCTGGACTCCTACTGGCTCTATCTGGCCTGCCTCGTGCTGATCAACGTCGCCAGCGCCACCGGCCTCAACATCCTCACCGGCTATACCGGTCTCGTCAGCCTCGGGCAGGCGGCGTTCATGTCGGTCGGCGCCTACACGGTCGCCTGGCTGGAGCGCAATACAGGCATGCCGTTCCTGCTGAACCTGCTGCTGGGCGGTGGGGTCGCGGCGGCTGTCGGCATGCTGGTCGGTATTCCTTCGCTGCGGGTCAAGGGCCTCTATCTGGCAATCGCCACCATCGGCGCCTCGATCATCCTGCACTTCGTCTTCCTGAACTGGACGTCGGTGACGGGTGGCGCACGCGGCCTGCAGGTGTCCCCCGCCAGCCTGTTTGGAACGCAGCTTACCACCTATTTCCAGCTTTACTGGGTGTTCATGCCGATCACCGTCGTGATGGTCATCGGGGCGGCCAATCTGTTCCGAACCCGCATTGGCCGCGCCTTCATCGCCATTCGCGACCGGGACATCTCGGCCGGCGTGCTGGGCATTCCGCTGCTGCGCTACAAGCTGATGAGCTTTGCCATTTCATCCTTCTATGCGGGTGTGGCGGGCGGAATGTGGGTCTACTTCTTCCGCGTGGTGAGCCCGGAGAGCCTGACGCTTGCCGATTCCATCTTCTTCCTCGCCGCGATCATCGTCGGTGGCATGGGATCCATTCTGGGTGCGATCCTCGGCGCCATTTTCATGACGCTCGTGCCGGAAGTGCTGCGCTATGCGGTCGAGGCTGCCTCGCCCTATGTGGCGGATGCCGGCTCGCTTCTGTCACCGATCCGCACCATCGCCTTTGGCGCGCTGATCATGCTGTTTCTGGTGTTTGAACCGCAGGGGCTGGCCGAAATCGTCCAGCGTATCCGCCGGTTCTTCCACCTGTGGCCTTTCAAGAAATAACCCCGAACAAGGAGGAGACCGGAATGTCGGGCATTACCAGGAGAATGTTCATGGCGCTGCTGGCGTCGTCGGTGCTGGCAACTGCCGCACCCGCTTTCGCGCAGCAGGACGTGGATGAAATCATCATCGGCGGCTCCATGCCGCTGACCGGCGTATTCGCCTTTGCGGGCGTGGCGATCGAAGCCGGGATCCGCGACTATGTGAAGATGATCAACGAGGAAGGCGGCATCAACGGCAAGCCGGTACGCTTCATCTATGAGGACACCGGCCACCAGATCGATCAGGCCGTAGCCATCTTCAACAAGCTGACGACCCAGCACCGGAACATCCACCTCTATTACGGCGATTCGACCGGTTTCTCCCGCACCATCAACCCGGAGCTGGAGCGGCGCGGCGACATCATGCTGACCAGCGTGTCCTTTGCCTCGGAGATCAACAATCCGGAGACCTTCTCCAACCAGTTCATTGCCGGTCCGGACTACTCGCAGATGGTCTCGATCCTGCTGGAGCACATCGCGAAGGAAAAGCCGGGCGCGCGCATCGTCTTCGTCAATTCCGACGGCGAATTCGGCCGCGATCCGATCGAACCCTCGACCGCCCGGGCGAAGGAGCTTGGTCTGGAAGTCGTCGAACAGATCATCACGCCGCCGGGCGCCGTCGATGTGTCGACCGAAGTTCTCAAGCTGCGCCGCGCACGGCCCGACTACACCATCTTCCACGGCTACATCCTGTCCCCTCTGCCGGAATTCATGACGCAGGCGAGGCAGCTCGGCCTTGAAACCAAGTTCATGGGCACGTTCTGGTCGATGGATTCCAGCATCTGGGAAGATGTGGGCGAGCATGCCGATGGCTTCATGGGCGTCATGCCTTATCGCTACTACTATGATGATGCGGCCGATGCTCCGATGCTGGAGCGCATCCGCCAGATGCGTCCTCAGTATCAGCCGACCGGCTACACGCAGGGCTTCCTCACCGCCATGCTGATGACGGAGGCGGCAAAGCGCGCGCTGGATGCCGGCAAGGAACTGAACGGCGCCAACCTGAAGGCCGCGCTGAACTCCATTCAGGATTTCGACACCGGCGGCATCATCGGCGTGCCGATCAGCATCTCGGGCAATTCCATTCCGGTGGGGCGCATCTACCAGTACAGCGCCAGCGCCAGGCGCATGGAGCCCGTGTCGGACTGGATCAGCCTGAAGGACTGACGAACGTGACCAGCCAAACCATCCTCTCGGTCGAGAACATCGAGGTCGTCTATAACAAGACGATCCAGGTGCTGCGCGGCCTGTCACTCTCCGTTGGACGCGGTCAGGTCGTGACGCTGCTGGGTTCCAACGGAGCCGGAAAGTCCACGACGCTGAAGGCCATATCGGGCCTTCTCGAACTAGAGGATGGTGCGGTGACGTCCGGAGCCATCGACTTCGACGGGCGCAAGGTCGCCGAAGACACGCCGCACGGCCTCGTGCGACGCGGTCTCTTCCACGTCATGGAAGGCCGGCGCATCTTCGAGGACCTCACAGTCGAGGAAAACCTCACCGCCGCCACCTATGCCCAGACCGGGCGTGGCACCAGGCCGCCGTCCTTCGATCTCGTCTATGGCTATTTCCCCCGCCTCTACGAGCGTCGCCACGGTCGCGCGGGCTATCTGTCGGGCGGAGAGCAGCAGATGCTGGCAATCGGCCGCGCGCTGATCGCCCAGCCCAAGCTCATCCTGCTGGACGAGCCATCGCTCGGGCTGTCACCTTTGCTGGTGGAGGAGATCTTCACCATCATCGCCCGCATCAACCGCGAGACCGGCGTGTCGATGCTGCTGGTCGAGCAAAACGCCGCGGTGGCCTTCGCCATCGCTCACTATGGCTACATCATGGAGAGCGGCAAGATCGTGCTCGACGGGCCGACGGAACGCCTCGTCAACGATCAGGACGTTCGCGAATTCTATCTCGGTATGAGTTCGGGCGAGGATGCCAGGAATTACCGCGACGTGAAGCACTACAAGCGGCGCAAGCGCTGGCTCTCCTGAAGAGCCGGCCGGCCGACCCGATTTGAAGCGTCGCCGGCGGATGCCGGCGCGGGCAGACATGGATTTGAAGGACATGGCACCGTCAAGCTTTCCCGAACTGACCCTGCCGCAGATTCTGCGCGAGCAGGCAAGGCGCACGCCGGACCGCATTGCTGTCCGGCAGAAGGATTTTGGCATCTGGAACCCGGTCAGCTGGGCGGCTTATTTCGAGCGCTCAGCTGCTGTCGGCCATGGCCTGCGCAAGCTCGGCCTGTCGCAGCAGGGGCACCTCGCCATCCTCTCCGAGAACCGCATCGAATGGGTTCTGGCCCAGCTTGGCGCGGGCATGATCGGGGCGGTGGCGATCGGCGTCTATCCGACCAGCCCGGCCAATGAAGTGGGCTATGTTCTGGAGCATTCCGATGCCGAGATCATCGTGTGCGAGGATCAGGAACAGGTCGACAAGGTGCTGGAGGTGCGCGACCAGCTTCCACGCCTGAAGAAGATCGTCGTCGTCGAAAAGAAAGGCATGCGGGCCTACCCGGGCGACATCGTCGTGTCCTTCGATGCCGTGGAAGAGTTGGGCGCTGCCGACCGCAAGGCTGATCCGGGCTTCGTCGATGCGTGTCTGGAGCGCCAGACGGCGGATGACATCGCCCTGATGATCTACACGTCCGGATCGACGGGCAAGCCCAAGGCGGCGATGCTGTCCTATCGCAACATCCGCGCGCAGGCCATCGCGGTTGCCGACCTGTTCGGCATCACGCCGGAGATGACGCATCTGTCCTATCTGCCGCTGTGCCATGTCGCGGAGCAGATGATGACCACCTTCGCGCCGATCTACTGCGGCACGCAGATCAATTTCGGCGAATCCCTGCGCACGGTTCAGGAAGACCTGCGCGAGATCGCGCCCTCGATGTTCCTTGGCGTCCCCCGCATCTGGGAAAAGCTGCATTCCTCGATCCATGTGCGCATGCTGGATTCCGGTCCCTGGCGCCGGAAACTGTTCGACTGGGCCTATGAGGGCTGCGAGCCGTTCGCCGAAAAGCCCCGCTCGGCCCGTACTCCGGCGGAGAAGCTGCGCTATCTGATCAGCTACATGCTGGTGTTCCGCGCCTTGCAGAATTACATCGGGCTGCGCAAGGCGAAGGTGGCGATGACCGGCGCCGCACCGATCTCGCCGCGCATCGTGCGCTTCTTCCGCACCATCGGCGTGCCGCTTGTGGAAATCTATGGCGCGACCGAAACCGGAGGCGTCGCCATCGGCCAGCGCGTCGGTGACGTGCGCTCCGGCTGCGTGGGCACGCCGTTACTTGGCGTCGAAGCCAGGCTTGGCGATCAGGACGAGGTTCTGGTCAGGGGCGACACGGTTTTTTCCGGCTACTACAAGGCTCCCGAAGCGACCGAGGCGACCATCCGGGATGGCTGGCTGCATACCGGCGACGTCGCCGTGGTTGAGGGCGGCCAGTACAGGATCGTCGATCGCCTGAAGGACATCATGATCACGGCTGGCGGCAAGAACCTCAGTCCTTCCGAGATCGAAAATACCGTCAAGGGCAGCCCCTACATCAAGGAATGCATCGTCATTGCCGAAGCGCGCAAGTTCGTCTCGGCCCTCATCCAGATCGATTACGAGACGGTAGGCAAATGGGCCGAGGAGGAGCGCATCGCCTACACCAATTTCAGGAATCTTTCGGAAAATCCAGGGGTACGCGAACTGGTGGAGAAGGAGATCGCCATCGCCAACGCCCAGCTTGCACAGGTGGCTGGCATCAAGCGCTTCCATCTGCTGACCAAGGAACTGGATCATGACGATGACGAGGTAACGGCGACCATGAAGGTCCGCCGCTCCAACATCCAGAAGAAATACACGGCGGAGATCGAGGCGCTCTACGCCAGGGCGTGAGCGCTCGTCCCCGCTGCCGCTCACGCTGGCCGCGCACGCCATGTGCGGCCGCGAACGCGTTTTCGCGCATATCAATCAGGTGAAGGATAAAGGCATGGAACTTTCAAGCGGGCAGGCCCGGAAGCTGCAGAGCTACATCGGCGGAAGCTGGCTGGAAGGCGCGGGCGAAGGCGTTGCCCTGCATGACGCCTCGACCGGCGAAGTGGTGGCGCTGGTGGATTCGACGGGGGTCGATTTCCGGACGGCGCTCGATTACGGGCGCCGGCATGGAGAAACGCTGCGGCGCATGTCGTTCCATGAGCGCGCCCTCATGCTCAAGTCCCTTGGCCAGATGCTGATGGAGCGCAAGGAGGAATTCTATGCGCTGTCCTTCGCAACGGGCGCGACCCGCAATGATGGCTGGATCGATATCGAAGGCGGCATCGGCACGCTGCTGTCCTATGCCTCAAAGGGACGGCGCGAACTGCCGAACACCCATCTTCTGCTGGATGGTGATCCCGAACCCCTGTCACGCGATTCCAGCTTCAGCGCCCAGCATGTGCTGACGCCGCTAACCGGCGTCGCCATTCACATCAACGCTTTCAACTTCCCCTGCTGGGGAATGCTGGAAAAGCTCGCGCCAACGTTGCTGGCCGGCATGCCGGCCATCGTCAAGCCGGCCAGTCAGACGGCTTTCCTCACTGAACTGATGGTGCGGCGCATCATCGAAAGCGGCCTTCTGCCGGAAGGCGCATTGCAGCTTATCTGTGGTTCCGTTGGCGATCTCCTCGATCATGTGGATGGTCAGGACGTCGTTACCTTCACCGGTTCCGCGGCGACCGGGCAGAGATTGCGCCGGCATCCGGCCATCGTTGCCAATTCAGTGCGCTTCTCCATGGAAGCCGACAGTCTCAATGCCGCCGTGCTTGGCCCCGACGCTGGCCCCGGCAGTGAGGAGTTCGATCTCTTCGTCAGGGAAGTGGTGCGCGAGATGACGGTCAAGGCCGGGCAGAAATGCACGGCCATCCGCAGGGTCATCGCGCCGCGCGCGCAATGTCCGGCGCTGATCGATGCGTTGCGTGAGCGCCTTGGCAAGACGACGCTGGGCAATCCGGCGGATGAGGGCGTGCGCATGGGGCCGCTGGCAAGCCTTGCGCAGCGCGAGGAGGTGCGGGCGCGCATCCGCGATCTGTCGCGTGCGGCTGAAGTCGTGTTCGGCGATCCGGATAATCCCCGGCTCGTCAGCGGCGATCCGCAGGCCGGAGCCTTCCTCAGCCCTGTGCTGCTTTATTGCGATGCACCGCTTGCGTCCGACGTCGTTCATGATGTCGAGGCTTTCGGGCCGGTTGCCACCGTCATGCCCTATGAGAGCACTGCCGAAGCCGTGGATCTGGCGCGCCGCGGCAAGGGCAGTCTCGTTGCCTCGGTCTTCACCAACGATGCCGGTTTCGCCCGGGACATGGCATTGGGGCTCGCACCCTTCCATGGCCGGGTGATGATCGGCAATCGGCTCAGCGCAAAAAGCTCGACCGGACACGGTTCGCCCTTGCCGATGCTCGTGCATGGCGGGCCGGGCCGGGCCGGGGGCGGGGAAGAGCTGGGGGGCATGCGTTCGGTAAAACACTACATGCAGCGCACCGCCATTCAGGGCGCCCCCGGCCTGATCAGTACCATCACCGGCAGGTGGCAGGAGGGAGCCGCTGCGGCCCATGGCGAGGAACACCCCTTCCGCAAATCGCTGGCCGAACTCAGACCTGGCGACCAGCTCGTCACGGCAACCCGCCGGATCACGCTGGAGGACATCGAACACTTCGCGGCCTTCACCGGCGATACGTTCTATGCCCATATGGATGAGGAAGCGGCAAAGGCAAACCCCTTCTTCGAAGGACGCGTGGCGCATGGCTACATGGTTGCGTCCTTCGCAGCGGGGCTGTTCGTTGATCCTGCTCCGGGTCCGGTACTGGCCAATTACGGCCTCGACAATCTCCGCTTTCTGATGCCGGTCTATCCGGGCGATACCTTGCAGGTTCGCCTGACATGCAAGGACATCAATCCTCGCGCCACCACGGATTATGGCGAGGTACGCTGGGATTGTCAGGTCACCAACCAGAACGGTGCTGTCGTCGCCAGTTATGATGTGCTGACCATGGTGGCCAGAACCCGTTCGCAGTGATGACCAGGGGATCGGGTGGCTCTGATCGGCCCACTCGCTCCCGGAAATTTGGGCTGAACGCATCAGTGCGTGCCGGCCAGAGCGTCTTGCCGCCGGATGGAAACATCTGGCGTCGCATAAATGCCGTCAAACAAAGAGATAGAGCGTTTCGCTGCTTCGGAGAAAAGCAGAAATGCTCTAGCGAACGGCCTTGACGCCCTCCAGGATCAGCCGGGTTGCCAGATCCGCATATTCCTCGCGACTCACCGGACCGCCGGGACGAAACCACATATAGACCCAGTTCAGCATCCCAAAGAGCGACATGGTAACGGGCATGAGATAGGGCCGGTTCTCATCTATGCCGGGATTGATTTCTTTCAGCAGTCCGGAAAAACGGCGCACGATGCGGCGCTCGATCGTCCTGAGTTCGTTCATCTGCTCCGGCGAGAGCGTATCGGTGCCATTGATCTGCACCTTGTGCTCATGATCCGCGTCCTCGTAATTGTGGAGCACTGCACGGATCAGCAGGTTGAGCCTTGTCTCGGGCGGTTCTGCTGGCCGGTCTGCAGTTTCGATGGCTTCATCCAGCTCGGTCAGATGGATGCGCACGATGTCGAAGATCAGCGCATCCTTACCCGGATAGTAATGGTAGAGCAGCGCCTTTGAAACGCCGCTGTGACTGGCAATCATCGACATGGATGCCTTGTCCATGCCCTGCTTTGCAAAAACGGCGGCGGCACTTTTGAGTATAGCGCGCTGCTTGTCCTCGAAATCAGCCGCCCTTGTGCGTGCCATGATCTTTTACTCTTCTTGTCCCCTCAGGCGGGGCGGCGGGCGCCCGGCCGTATTCAGCCGCCTATCCTGCGCCATCACCAAGGTCCGGCGCAAGATGCCACGGCATGAGCGCTATCTGCCTGTAAAGACGGGAGCGCGCTTTGCCAGAAATGCCGATACGCCTTCCGCATAGTCGCGGCTGCGGCCGGCCTGCCTTTGTAAATCGCGCTCCATGTCGAGCTGCGCGTCGAGCGTGTTGGCGGAGGCGGCATGGATTGCGTTTTTGATGAGCCCGAGCCCGACAGTCGGGCCGGCGGCCAGCCGCATAGCGACCGACCTGCTTTCCTCCGGCAGCCTGTCATCATCAACGACACGCCAGATCAGGCCCCATTGTGCGGCGGTTTCCGCATCCAGCGGTTCTGCAAGCAGGGCCAGCGCTTTGGCGCGGGCCTCGCCGATGCGGTTCGGCAGCAGCCAGGTTCCCCCGGAGTCCGGAACGAGGCCCAATCGCGAAAACGCCTGTATGAAGCGGGCCGAGCGCGCAGCTATGGTGATGTCGCAGGCAAGCGCGATATTGGCGCCGGCTCCTGCCGCCACGCCATTGACGGCGCAAACGACGGGCTTTTCCAACGCTCTGATCATCCGTACCAGCGGATTGTAGAAAGTTTCCAGAGAATGGCCGAGATCCGGCGCGCCTTTGGTGGGATCGCGGTCGGACAGGTCCTGCCCGGTGCAGAACCCGCGCCCTGTACCGGTGAGGAGTACAGCGCGTATTTCAGGATCGAGCTGCGCCTGCTCAAACCCCGCCCGGACTGCCAGATGAAGTTCCTCGTTGAATGCGTTGAGCTTTTCCGGCCGGTTGAGGGTGAGTGTCAATACACCCTCCGACACATCAGAGAGCAGCACGGCAGCGCCCGCAGGAGTGTTTGCAGAATTATTCCCCATGATCCTGCTTTTTATATAAACCGGCCGGACAGTCAATAATTTTTGAACTATTTTACCGTGTTGTCATGATGTCTGGCCTGCCTTATGGGCCTGCGCCATCATCCGTAGTCTTCCGAAATATCACGCAGTTACGTGGAGCGATCTCCGGCTGTTTTGTGTTGATACGAAAAAAAGCAGCGGGGCGACTTTTTCGTCACCGGCAGCGGGATGCATCCCCGGATGCTGCTATTGCGGTCATTTCTATCGGCTCCCCGTTGCCGACGCTTCAAGGGTCCTGAGGCGAACTCGCGGGGATGATCCGGGCTTGGTTGCGGCAGAAGATGGAGACATTGCCGGTGTCTCGGGGATAGCGGCGTGTCGTCATTGCCCTTCTGCGTGATTTTCATTATTTGGTGACATTGGGTAGCCGTAAGCCATCTCCCGCCATCTCAAAGCACACAGTCTTTGAACGATGGGTCAGTATCTCCGGTTAGGGCGATCGTGAGTTGGCGTCTTCCGACAGAAACCTGAGCGTTTATCTCGCGCACAGAGGCGAGCTTGTCGACTATGCGACGGCGATCGTCGGCGACCGTTCGCGTGGCGAAGACGTGGTGCAGGAGGCCTTCCTGCGCTTTCGCTCCTCCGCCAGCGAGCGGACGCTCGACGAGCCTCTCGGCTATCTGCGCCGCATCGTGCGCAACCTCGCCATCGACTGGACGCGGCGTCTTTCCAGTGAGCGCCGGACCGTCGATGACAAGGCGGAATACGGCTCCATTGCTGCCGACCGGCCGTCGCCGGAAGATGCGCTGGTCTCGCGCGACGAGCTGCGCCTCGTCATGGAAGCCATGGCCGAGTTGCCCGAGCGAACCCGCATTGCCCTGATGATGCACCGCTTCGACGGTTTCAAGCTCAGGGACATAGCAGCGCATCTCGGTATTTCCGTCGCACTTGCCCACGCGCTGGTTTATGAGGGGCTTGAACATTGCCGGCGGCGGCTTGCGCGAGGTGGGTGAGTGGCGTCGTCTTCCGGCATTTCTGAAAAATCGCCCATGCCATGCGTTCTATAGGTGAAGGCATGGAAACGCGGACAGCCGGCAGCAACGTTGCCGCAAAGTCATCCGGAGACGTTGCGATTCACGAAGCCGAAAACCCGAACAGGCCGAAAGACGAAGCGCTGCGCTGGCTGATCGCCTTGCAGGAAGAGCCGGACGACGCGGCTCTTGCTGCGCGCTTCGAGGTCTGGCTGGCGCAGGACGAGGCCAATGCTCGCGCCTGGGCGGAAGCGAGCCATGTCTGGGGCGTGCTCGGCGCGGCGGAGCCTGCTCTCGAGCGCCGCTACGGCTCGCCGGAAGCCACACGCTCGAAAGGCCGCCGGCCTGCGGTCCGCCGTCGCGGCCGGCTTGTCGCCACCGCGGCGATGGGCATTGTCGCCCTGTTTGCACTGGTGCTGCTGCAGCCTGCGCTCACGATCTGGATGATGGCTGATCATGCCACGGGCGTGGCGGAAACCCGCGCGATCCGGCTCGATGATGGCAGCGTGGCCTGGCTCGGCGCTGAAAGCGCCATTCAGGTTTCATTCGACAAAACCACCCGGCGCGTGACGCTTCTGTCAGGTGAAGCATACTTCGAGGTTCAGCGCGACGCCGGCCGTCCGTTCCGCGTCAGTGCCGACGGGGTCACCACCACTGTTCTCGGCACCGCCTTCGATGTGCGCTCCGATCCCGATGCCGTCTCGGTGGCAGTCAGTCATGGCAAGGTTGCGGTGGCATCGGCAAGAGCGCCCGGCATGGCGACGGATCCGCTGGAAGCCGGTGACTGGATCAGCATAGACCAGACCGGCCATGCAGAACGGGGCAGGGCCGATCCGGAACTGGCAGGGGGCTGGCGATCGGGCCTGCTGGTGGTGCAGGACCGGCCGGTGGAGGAGGTGGTGCGGGTGCTGGGCCGCTATCAGCGCGGGCGCATCATCATCACCGGCTCCGGGCTGGCTGCGCGGCGCGTTACCGGCATCTACGATCTCAATGCGCCAGCCGAAGCCTTGCTGGCGGTGGCCGAAACCCACGGCGCCACCGTGCGCCGCATCAGTCCGTGGCTGACCGTGGTGTCAGGTTGGTAGCAGCCGTTACCCGGTCCCTATCTTCCTGAAAATCCCGGGATTTTTCTGCACCACAAAAAACCTGAGCATTTTTCTCTGAAAAAAAGTCGGGCTGCTTCGTCCTTTCACTGAAAGGGCATGGCTGGGATTTGCGTATCCGGGAAACAGCAGAGCGATGGGGTGTGGAATGGTCGGGAAAAACTGTCACGGCGGAGCAAGGCGCAGGCTGGGCGCGGCGTTGTTGCTGAGTACGGCGCTGGTTTCGGTGCTGCCTGCCGGTCCGGTTCTGGCGCAGCAGGCCGCGACCGCGCAGGAGCAGCGGAATTTCGACATTCCGGCCCAGCAGCTCTCGACCGCCCTTGTGCTTTATGGCCGTCAGGCCGGGTTGCAGGTCTCCGTCGATGCAGCGGCTGTGCGTGGCGTCGCTGCGCCCGAGGTTCGTGGCAGGCTGACATCCGGTGCCGCGCTGGAGCGCCTGCTTGAAGGCAGCGGTCTGGCCTATCGTCTCAATGGCCGGGCGGTGGTGATCGCCGGTCGCGGCACCCTTGCAGCGAACCCCACGGATGGCGCCGGGGCTGTCGTGCTGGAAACGATTGACGTCACTGGCGGAACGGGTGGGGCGGGCCTGCGCGGTTCCGCCTGGCAGCCGTCTCCCGACGAAATCTACGAAACGCCCGCTTCCGTCGCCAATATCGATGCCGGAACGATTACCAGTCACGGTCACAATCTCAACAATGCCGTCCGTTCGGTTGCGGGCGTGTATAGCTGGGAGAATGCAGCCCAGCCGGGCATGGCCGTCAACATTCGCGGGCTGGAAGGCATGGGCCGCGTCACCAGCACCATCGATGGCGTGCGCCAGAACTACCGTTTCACGGGCCATGGACCCGCCGGTTACACCTATGTGGAGCCGTCGCTCATTTCCGGCGTCGACATCACCAAGGGTGCCATCGCCACCGCCGGCGGTGCCGGCACGCTGGCTGGTGCCGTCAATTACCGCACGCTTACCGTCGACGACGTGCTTTTGCCGCATGAGAAGGCGGCCGCGCAGATCACGGCCACTTTCGGCGGCAACAAGAACGACGACATGTCGATCACCAAGGCCGGCGGCGTGCGCTTCGACCTTGCCGGAAACGAGAACGGCGGCAGCGTCTTCGGCGCGGTCAACCTCACCAGCGTCGGCAATTACGAGGATGGTGATGGTACGCTGGTCAACAACAGCTGGCGCGACGTGAAGTCGGGCCTTCTGAAAGTTTCCCTCAGCCCGAACGACGAGCATCGCCTCGATCTCGGCGGCGTCTTCTACACCACCGACTTCGTCGCCAATTTCTACGGGCAGACGGTGACCAACAAGACCTTCACCGCCAAATACGCCTACACGCCCGACAGCAATCTCATCGACCTGCGGGTAAACGGCTATCTCAATCGCACGCAGTCTGAGTGGAAGGCGAACCCCGGCAGCAGCATCGTGGTGACGACCTATGACGGCCGGGTGATGACCACCGACTCGCTTGGCTTCGACGTCACCAATACTTCGCGGTGGGATTTCGACGGATACGGGCTCAAGCTCGACTATGGCGTCGAATATTATCGCGACGATTTTTCCGGAAACAGCAAGGCTGACGCCAATCCGGACGGGGTGTCCGGCGTGGGCGGCGGGTTCGTGCAGGGAACACTGTCGGCAGGCATGTTCGAGTTCATTCCAGCCTTGCGCTATGACATCTATACGATGGATAGTTCGGGCACGACTGGTAATGTGCCGGAAAACTACTGGACCATTCAGGATCATCTGACCGGTTCGACGCGTGATACGCTGACGAGGCCGTCCAATGCCATATTGAACAACACCACCCGATACACGGTTACGGAAACGCCTTTCGATGCACCGTGGCGTGGTGACTTCGACATCGACGAAGCGAAATTCAAGCTGAGCCCCAAGGTCACGCTGGCCGCTAAGCCGCTCGAATGGCTGCAGGTCTACGGCACCTATGAGGAGAGTTTCCGGGCTCCGACCGTCAATGAAATGTTCTTCGGCGGCTCCCACGGCAGCGGCGTAAACGCCAGTTTCCTGCCCAATCCGGCCCTCAGGCCCGAAGAGGCGAAAGGCTGGGAATTCGGCGCCAACATTCTGCGCAACGGCATTTTCACGCCGGATGATGCGCTGCGCCTCAAGACGGCATGGTACCAGAAGGACATAAAGAACTTCATCATTTCGCATTGCTTCGGCAGCGGCTCGATGTGCTGGTTCGAGAATGCGCCGGGCACCAGCCGCCTGCGCGGCGTCGAAGTGGATGCCAGCTACGACATCGGCTGGGGCTTCGCCGGCCTGACCTATGCCCGCAACAGGTCCGATCTCGAGTTCGGCTATGGTATTGGCGGCATGGGCGAGCCGAGCCGGCTGCCGGACGACTACATGACGCTGACTGCCGGCGTGCGCCTGCTCGATCGCAAGCTCACACTGGGCGCGCGCATGAACGACGTGGCCAAGGGAACGCTGGTTCAGGATAGCTGGGAAACGTCAGCCTATACGACCTACGACCTGTTCATGAACTACCAGCCGTCGGACAGGCTCAACCTCTTCGCCAATGTCACCAACCTGACCAATGTAAACTACATGCCGGCCATGTCGCAGGATGCCGCGCCGGGTCGGCGCATCTTTGGCGGCGCCACCGTCAAACTGGGCGAGGGACCCCTGTTCGGCCAGTTCGAGAGGCCGGTTCTCGGAGGCGTGTTCGGCAACACCGTGCATGACTATGACACAGCAAACGGCCGCAAGCTATGGAACGGCCCGCATGTCGGCATCGCCGCCGGATATTCATGGGCCGAGGCAAACACCGACCGCATCGTGCCCCCGGATACGCGCTCGCCGCTGGTGGGCTTCATCATTCCCTTCGACACCAGAGGCTATAGCGGCAAGCTGAGTGCCGGTTACGACCATCAGTTCGACAGCGGGCTGGTTCTTGGTGCGGACGCAGGGTTCAGCTTCGGTGATGTCAGTCTCGGCCAGACCACGGTCTGGACGGGCGTGCTGTGTTGTGGCGGTGTTGACCGCCGGCGTTACGCCGACATCAGCTCCAGGCTCGAATGGTCGAGCGCCCTGCGCGGCCGCGCCGGCTATTCCATGGGAACTTACCTGCCGTTCCTGACGGCGGGCGTCACATGGGCGAGCTACAGCCATTCCTTCGAGTTTTCGGATGCCAGCGCGGTGACTGTGCCGGGTGTCCCGAATATAGAGCATGACGGAACAACCTATGTCGGCTGGACGATCGGCGCGGGACTTGAGAAGGCCATTACCGAGAAGCTGTCGCTGCGCGGCGAATACAGCTATTCCGACTATGGCAAGAAAAGCGGATACGCTTTCCGCCAGACATCGAACGGCAGCACTTATGATGTCGACGGCGAATATGGCATCGACCTCAGGCAGCACGATTTCAAGGTCGGCCTGTCCTACAGGTTCTGATCGTCGGGAAGAAAGCCGTTCCCGTTGCATCTGTGCTGCGGGCACGGCGGATACCGGACCTTTGAGGATCACCCTGCCTCGAAAGATTTTCCGCGGTGATTGAGGATCTGTCAGAGTGAGCCGGGCAGTACAGATGGGGATCAGCAGCGGAACAGCCCTTTTGCGGTGCGGAAGCGTTTCGTCCCAGCTGCCGTGCAAACCTGCATAGTCTTCACGCTTGCCAAGGTGCTGCTCATGGACGAGGTTGGCATCGACCCCGCTCATCCAGCACCTGACGGGTAATCGTTTGAAGCGCCATGCCGCGTTATGAGTTCGCGCCTGAAATGACGTGGCTACGCATTCTGTTTGCGATAGGGGGCGGGGTTGATGCCGTGCCGGCTCAGTCGTGCATAGAGGCTGCGCCGCGGCAGATTCAGCGCCACGGCGGCGGCGGACACGTCGCCGCCCAGCCGGGCCAGCGTATCGCGCAGCAGGCCTTCCTCGAACCTGTCCATCTGCGCCGAAAGCGCCATGTCGATAGTGCCGGCCTCCGCGGGCATGCGCCCGTCCTGCCGCAGGCCGAGCGTGAGCTGCACCGCGTAATTCTGCAATTCACGCACGTTTCCCGGCCAGTCGTGCCGCAGCAGCCAGTCCAGAACCGGCGCATTGAGCACCGGACGGGGGCGATCGTGGAAGGAGGCGGCTTCATCGAGGAAGATCGACAGCAGCACGCCCAGATCCTCGCGTCTTTCCCTCAGCGGTGGGATGCGCAGCCGCACCGTCTCCAGCCGGTAGAGCAGATCGGCGCGGAAGCGCCCCGCCGCCACCTCGGCACGCAGGTCGGCCTTGGTGGCGGCGATGATGCGCAGGTCCACCTCGCGCGGCGAGACCCCGCCATTGCCGTGCAGGACACGGTCCTGCACCACGCTGAGCAGCCGTGCCTGCAGGGCGGGCGCGAGGCTGTCGATTTCGTCGAGGAAAAGCGTGCCACGGTCGGCTTCGGCGATCTGGCCGCGATGGATGCGCGTGCCGAACAGCACCTCGTCGGCGATCTGTTCCGGCAGGGCGGCGCAATCGACGGTGACGAGCGGACGGTTGCTGCGCATGCTCCAGCGGTGGAGCTGGCGCGCCACAAGCGCCTTGCCGGTGCCGGTCTCGCCCTCGATCAGCACGTCCACCTCCACCCGGGCGAGCTGGCGCATGGTGTCGCGCAGGCGCAGCATGGCCGGCGACTCGCCGACCAGCGGAAAGCCTTCGCTGACCTCGGCCACCGCCTGCCGCAGGCGCCGGTTCTCCAGCACCAGCCGCCGCGTTTCCATCGCCCGGCGCACCGAGGCGATCAGATGATCGGTGGGGAAGGGCTTGGCGATGAAGTCGAACGCACCCTGCTTCAGCGCCGCCACTGCCATGGCGATGTCGCCATGCCCGGTCATCAGGATCACCGGCAGTTCCGGATCGCGCGCCAGAACCGCGCTCAAAAGTGCATGGCCATCGAAGCGCGGCATGCGCAGGTCCGTCACCACCACGGCCGGCAGCTCGTGCGGGGACTGGCCGGAAAACAGGCTTTCCAGCGCCGACTGGCCGTCGCCGAAACTCTCGATCTCCAGCCCGGCTATGGAGAAGCTGTCGGCCAGCGCCGTGCGGAACGGCAGGTCGTCGTCGACGAGAAGGATGCGCATCGCAGCGTCGGTTGTCATGCGCACCTCATGCTGATCACGAAGGCGGCGCCGCCCAGCGGCGACGGTGCGGGTTCCAGCCCGCCGCCCAGCTCGCGCATGATGTCGCGTGCGATGCCGAGCCCAAGCCCCAGCCCGCCCGAGCGGCCGGTGACGAAGGGATCAAAGATCCGGTCGGCCAGCTCCGGCGCGATGCCGGGGCCATTATCGGCAACCGTCAGATTGAGCCTGTCGCCGGCGCGCGAGACCGTGACCTCGATACGCGGATCGGGGCGACCGGCCAGCGCATCCAGCGCATTCTGCAGGACGTTGACCAGAACCTGCTCCAGCCGGATACGGTTGGCCAGCACGGCCGGCTGACCATGTCGGGCCAGTGACGGCGCAAGTGACGGGCCCAGAGGCGAGGCAATCGACGCGGCGAGCGATGGGGGCAGCGACAGGTCGACGCCGAGCTTGCGGATCCGGTCGCCGACCAGGAGCAGGGTACCGGCCATCACCTCGTCCAGCGAAACGGACGTCACCTCGCCACCGCCCCCGCGCGCGAACTGGCGCATTTCCTGCGTGATCGCGCCGATGCGCGCCGTCAGCTCCACCGCGGAATCGAGGCCGGCGCCGACCCGGTCGAGCCGTCCGGCCTCAAGATGGTGGCGGGCGTTTTCCGCCAGCGTGCGGATGGTGGCGACCGGCTGGTTGATCTCGTGCACCAGCCCGGCCGTGATGGTTCCCAGCGAAGCGAGGCGATTGGCCTGCGCCAGCTCCTCACGTGCATCGCGGTAGCGCCGGTCGGCCCGCTCGCGCTCGGCCATCTGCTCTTCCAGCGCCAGCGTGCGCTCGGTGACGGCCTCTTCAAGCGTGCGCCGGTAGGCGGCAGCGCGCGCCGCGCGGGTGAACCACCACCACATGGCCGTGCCCAGCGCCATCAGCCCGGCGAAGGCCGGCAGGGCCAGCACCCATGCCCGCTCGCGCGCGGCGGCAAGCCCCGGCGCGGCATCCAGCATCTGCAACAGCCGCAACCGGGTGCCGGGTATCGGCAGTTCGGCAACGATCAGCCTTTCGCCATACGGCCCGCGCGCCTCGCCGGTTCCCGGCCAGTCGAGTTCGGCCACCTCCAGCGCCGCATCGGAATAGAGCCGGCTTTCCGCGATCCTCGCCCTTGCCTCATCCGACAGCGGCGAGAGAACCCGCATGACATCGGCAGCATCGGACGACGCCAGGATGATGCCCTCGGGATCGACCAGCAGCGCCCGCCCCGGATCGTTCGCCCACAATGCGGCCAGCGCCGCGAACTCGAACTTGACCACCACGATGCCGAGAGGGTCGGCAGCGCTTCCGATCCGCCGGGCGAAGAACAGGCCCGGCCGGCCGCTGATCGCGCCGGCGCCGTGATACTCCGCATTTCCCTTGGTCAGCGCGTCGGTGAAATAGGGCCTGAAGCTGAAATTCTCGCCGACGAAACTATCCGGCTGGTCGTAATTGGAGGCGGAAACGACAAGCGCATCGGAATCGGTCACGTAGATCACCGGCGTTCCGGTCTCCCGCGACAGCAGGGCGAGTTTCCTGTCGAGCCGCCGTGCCGCGCCCTGCGCCTCATTCGCACCGTCTCCCTGCACCCCGGCCGTGAGCGCCTCGGCAACGTCCCCATATTCGCCCAGCGCCACCGGCAGCACGCGGAAGCGGGCGAACTCGCTCTCGAACAGGCGCAGATGCTGCCGGGCGATCCGGGCCGCTTCCTCGTTCAATGCCGCAATGGCCTGATTTCGGGCAAGATCCGCCGCTACAGCCCAAACGCCGGCGGCCAGCACGGCGACAACGCCCGCCATGATAAGCCGGCGCCATATGAGCCCGCGCATTTCACCACTTTTCTGCATCAGTGCATAATATTGCACAAATGCGGGAATAGCTATGCAGATTTCTGCAAAAAATCGTGCGATTCTGAATCGCTCATCCCCGAAAGCATAGCATTATCATGCGGTTGCCCTTTTCACAGGCTGCTGCTGGCCTCCTTGTGCGGCAAAGTGCATGAAAAGTGGTCATCGGCATGCCAGCCATCAGGCGGGCACGGTCGCAACAGCGCATGATCGGCTTCCGGCCTGTCAGCAGGCGCGCTCCGGCCCAGCGCCAGTACGGGCGCTGTGCGGCTGGTTTCCGGCAAGATCCAACCCGCGCAGGCGGCCATGGCCGCCACGCACGGCACAAGGAGGAGAGAATGGTTTCATTACCCCATGACAGCACAGTTGCAGGTGTGGCGCCCGAACTGGCAAAGCCCTCAGGGCTCGACCGCCGCAGCCGGCTGAAAGCCATCATCGGCGGTTCCACCGGCAATCTGGTCGAGTGGTTCGACTGGTATGTCTATGCCGCGTTCGCTCTGTACTTCGCCCCGCACTTCTTCCCGGCCGGAGACCAGACCGCCCAGCTGCTGTCGTCGGCGGCAGTGTTCGCCGTCGGTTTTCTCATGCGCCCCATCGGCGCGTGGATCATGGGCATCTACTCGGACCGCAAGGGCCGCAAGGCGGGTCTGGCGCTTTCTGTGACGCTTATGTGCGCGGGCTCGCTTATCATCGCACTGACGCCGGACTACAACGCCATCGGCATTCTGGCGCCGATCCTTCTGGTGATCGCGCGGCTCATGCAGGGCCTGTCGGTCGGCGGTGAATATGGCGCCTCGGCGACCTACCTGTCGGAAATGGCGGGCAAGAGCCGTCGCGGCTTCTACTCTTCCTTCGCCTATGTCACGCTGATTTCCGGCCAGCTTCTGGCGCTGCTGGTGCTCATCGTGCTTCAGAACACGATGACCGATGAAGCGCTGAATTCCTGGGGCTGGCGCATTCCCTTCTTCATCGGCGCCTGTCTTGCCGTGGTGGTGTTCTGGCTGCGCCGCGGCCTCGACGAAACCGAGAGCTTCAAGAACGCGCAGGCCCATATTGCCCAGACAAAGGACGCACCCAAGTCCGGCTTCTGGGAACTGATCAGCAAGCACCCGAAGGAAACCGCGCTGGTCATGCTGCTGACCGCCGGCGGCACGCTCGCCTTCTATGCCTATTCGATCTACATGCAGAAGTTCCTCGTCAACACCTCCGGCTTTACCAAGGCCAAGGCGTCCGAAATCAGCGCCATCACGCTGTTCGTGTTCATGTGCCTTCAGCCGGTGGCGGGCGCCCTCTCGGACCGGATCGGACGCAAGCCGCTGATGATCTTCTTCGGCGTGTGCGGCGTGCTCTTCACCTATCCGATCTTCTCCACGCTGGAGGTGACGACCGACGCCTTCACCGCCGGCCTGCTCGCCATGGCCGCTCTGGTGATCGTGACGGGCTACACCTCGATCAACGCGGTGGTGAAGGCCGAGCTGTTCCCGGCCCACATCCGCGCGCTGGGCGTCGCCCTTCCCTATGCGCTGGCCAACACGATCTTCGGCGGCACGGCCGAGTTCGTCGCCTTGCAGTTCAAGAGCTCCGGCTGGGAACAGGGATTCTACTGGTATGTGACGGCCATGATCGGCGTCTCATTGGTCGTCTATGTGTTCATGAGCGACACGGCCAAGAACAGCGCCATCAAGGAAGACTGACAGGCACGGAACTGAAGGTTTTCCGCCGGATCCCCATCCGGGCGAAGACGCTGATCAGACAGGATGTACGCAGCGCAGATTCTCGATCGTCCAATGAATGCCGGGCCCATCCATGCCCGGCTTCAAATTGATGATCTGCGCTGCGGCGTCATCATGCGCCCGACTGCTCATGATTGTTGCTGCAATGAGTTTGCTCAAATGAAGAGCAGGGTTCCAGCATAACCATTGGAACAGGCATTTCAGTGCCTACACCCTCAGGCCATCTGATGGTGTCGCTGACCTGATCCCGCCAGCCAGTGCCCCCCTGCCGGCCGGGCTGTGCGATCCGGACCGGCAGCAAATGCAGAACCTTGCCTTGCTGTCCGATAAGCCTTCCGTGGGAAGGCTAACACTTATAGCCAGTCGCTAATCCAGGTTAATCGGCTCATCCTTTGACATCGCCTATGGTCCGGCTACTGGAACCTTGTGCGCAAATCTGCAGGCAGGGTCGGGGCGGATGCTCGCGGGTGAAACGCGCAGGACGGGCGCGCGTTCACGCAAGCGGGACACGAGGCAGATGGATCAAAGGGGAGCTGGCCATGGCCGAGCGCATTTCGTGCTTTGTGATGAGTGGCGGGGTCGGGTCGCGGCTGTGGCCGCTCTCCCGGGAAGACAATCCCAAGCAATTTCACGATCTGTCCGGCGACGGCTCGATGCTGATGAAGACGGTGCGCCGGCTGCAGGCGCGCGAGGCAGGGCATACGCCCATCCACGTCATTGCCGCCGAACGCAACGCGGCGCGCATCCGCACCGAGCTTGCCGGCCTCGACTATAGCGGTGGCGGCGCCATCTTCGAGCCTGTCGGTCGCAACACCGCCGCAGCTGTGGCAATCGCGGCGCTGCACACCATCAACAGCCATGGCGACGGCATCGTGCTCATCGTGCCATCGGATCACGTCATCTCGACCGATCTCGATTTCTGGGAGAGCGTCGAAGCCGGCATTCCGGCGGCTCAGGCGGGGCAGGTGGTGGTGTTCGGCATGAAGCCGACACGTCCGGAAACCGGCTACGGCTATATCGAGGCAGGCGAGGTGTTTGCCGGGCAGGACCGGGCCGGAAACGCCTTCGACTGTCCGGGCGTTCGCCGTGTGGTGCGTTTCGTCGAAAAGCCGGATGCGGAAACCGCAGGCCGCTATGTGGCGACATCGGATTTTTTCTGGAACACCGGCATTTTCCTGTTCAGGGCAAGCGTCATCCGCGCCGCGTTCCTCACGCATCACCGTGAGATCTGGCTGCAGGCGGAACACGCGCTCGATAGTGCCGCGCGCGATCTGTCGGGAACCTGGCTGCCGCTCGACGCCTATGCGCCGATCCCCTCCATTTCGGTCGACTATGCGATCATGGAGCACCTGTGCAACATCGCCATGGTGCCGGCGCGCTTCCGCTGGAGCGATCTGGGCTCGTGGCAATCGCTGCTGGAAGCCAGCCGCACCGACGAGCATGGCAATGTCGTGATCGGCGACGTCGTCGCCATAGATTGCGAGCGTTCCTATCTGCGCAGCAGTGGAAGGCTGCTGTCGGTCGTGGGCCTGAGGGATGTCGCGGTGGTGTCCACCGACGATGCGACCTTCGTGGCTCCTGTCGCCGAGAGCCAGAACGTCAGGCATGTCGTCGAGCAGCTTGAAAAATGGGGCCGGCTGGAGGTGAAGTTCACGCCCGCCCATGACCGCGTGGTGCTGCCCGGCGCATGGCGTGAGCGCGTCGCGCACTGGCTTTTCGAGGAAACGCTGCCGCGCTGGTCGAAGGCCGGCGTGGATGAACGCCATGGCGGTTTTCACGAGGCTTTCGCGTTCGATGGCACGCCGCTCGGCAAGCCGAAACGCATGCGCACCATGGCGCGACAGGTCTACGCCTATTCCGTCGCAAGACTGCGCGGCTGGGACGGGCCGGCCGACGAGCTGATCGCGCATGGCATCGCCTTCATGGAGCGGGGGCGTACCGAACGCGGCGGCTGGGCGCGCACGCTCAACGTCGACGGTTCCATCGCCGACCCGTGCGAGGATGCTTACGACCACGCATGCGTGCTTCTCGCTTTCGCCTGGGCTCACCGCGCCGGCAACAGGGATGCGCTGGCGCGCGGCGAGGAAGCCATGGCCTTCGTTGAGTCCTATCTGGAGGACGAGCGGCTGACCGGGTTCCTCGAAACCTGCGACGGCACCGACCTGCGGCGCTCCAACCCGCACATGCATATGCTGGAAGCGTTTCTAGCCTGGCACGAGGTCACCGGCGAGCGCAGCTATCTGCGTCGGGCAGCGCGTATCGTCGACCTGTTTCGCACGCATTTCTTCGATGCCGAAAGCTGGACCCTCGGCGAATATTTCGACAATGAATGGAAGCCGGTACAAGGCGGGCAGGGACTGTGGACAGAGCCCGGTCATCATTTCGAGTGGGCCTCGCTTCTGGTCGATTTTGCGGCGCGCAGCAAGCAGAGCGACCTCATTGCCTATGCACGCAAGCTCTATGCTTCGGCGGTGGCCAGCGGGCTGAACCGCGCCACCGGGCTGGCCTATGGAGCTGTTTCGCGCGACGGGCTGCCGCTCGACCTGATCTCGCGAAGCTGGCCGCAGGCCGAGGCGATCAAGGCGGCCATCGCGCTCGACCGCGCCGATGGGCCTGACCTCAAGCCGGAGATCGAGGCTCGTGTGGGGCGGCTGTTCCGCTGGCACATAGACCCGGCCCCGACCGGCTTCTGGATCGATCGCATAGACGAGCGTGGCAGGGCCGTGGCCAATGAAGTGCCGGCCAGCATCTTCTACCATCTCGTAACGGCGCTGATGCAATATCTCGACAAGACCGAAGGCGCGCTCGTGCATCCGTTGCCGGCTGCCGGTCAAACCGGGGCGGCGAAAGCGGCCGACGAGAACATCCGCGCCGTTTCCCGGGAACCTGCACTTCGCGAGATCGCCTGATTTGATGTTCGGCGAGGGTTCCTGCCTACCTCGATTGGCCGTGTTTTCGCGGCCGGGACGCGGCGCTAGGCTTGCAGGCGAAGGGCAGGTGAAATCAGGGGGCGCGGAGCCATGCTGGAGCGGCAATGGGCAGCGGCGACAGCCAGGGACTGGCGAGGCAGCGGCGGTTCCGCCGAATTCGTCAACCTGTCGGACATCCTGTCTTTTTTCAGCAGGTACATCGTCTCGATCCTGCTGTGCGCGCTGGTCGGTGTCGTGGGAGCCAGTCTCTATCTGGCGACGTCCGACCGGATTTTCACCGCCCGCACCCAGATCCTGATCGAGCCGAAACTGCCGCAGTTCATGCAGCAGCAGATGGTCGAGGTGCATTTGTCCCTCGATACGGCCCAGATCGAAAGCCAGCTCGCGCTGCTGCGCTCGCAGAAGATCGCCATGATGGTGATCGATGAACTCGACCTCGCGCGCAATCCGGCTTTCGTGGACATGGGCGGGCTGCGTCTGGGGGAGAGGCTGGAAAAACTGCGTTCGCTGATAACCGGAACGCCTTACAGGCCCGGTCCGGCAAGGGTCGACGAAGCACAGGATGAGGCTCTGACACCGCAGCAGAAGGCGGCCGAAGTCTTTGCCGGCAATCTCGACGTCCAGCGGGTGGGGGTCTCCTATGCGATCGATATTCATTTCAAATCGCAGGATCCGGCGCTGGCCGCGCGTATCGCCAATGCGACGGCGGACGCTTTCGTCCGCGAGCAGATGGAAAACCGTGCGGCTTCCGCCCGCGAAGGCGTCGCGTGGCTGGAAAAACGCATCGACGAGGCGGGTGCCCAGATGAACAAGGCGACACAGGTCGCGCAGGAGTTCCGCGCCACCTACGACTATCGCGTGGACCGGCCGGACGAAGCGCCGACCGGCGACGCGCGCGCCGATGCACCGACGCTGGAGCAACTGGAAGTCGCGGCCGAAACCTACCGCAAGATGTATGAGAGCCTTCTTGCCGCCTACACCAGCGCGGTGAACCAGCAACCCTTCCTCATCGCCAATTCGCGCGTCATCACCCCGGCGGTGCAGCCGATGGTGCAGAGCCATCCACGCAAGCGGCTCACCCTGATCTTCGGGGCCTTTGCCGGCCTCATGCTGGGGGTCGGCGTTGCCTTCGTCCGCCACAGCCTGGACCGCACCCTGCGCAGCCCACGCCAGATCGGCGAGGAACTGGGGCTCGTCTGCACCGGCGAACTGCCGCATTCCGGTTTGCGCAAGGCCGCCGGACTCTGCGAGGAGGTGATACGCCATCCGCATTCCCCCTTCAGCATGGGCCTGAGAGGGGCGAGGGCCGTTATCAGTCTGGCCGATTCCGGCAAGCCGAGGCTTTGCATCGGCGTGACCGCCGCACTGCCCGGCCAGGTGAAAAGCGCGGTGGCCGGAAATCTTGCCGCGCTCTACGCGACATCGGGCGTGCAGACGCTGCTGATCGATCTGGACACGCAATCGACGCTGACGAAGGCGTTGCAAAGCCCGCTCTCCAGCATTGAGCCGACACGTCAGAACGGCGGTGCGCACCCGCCCGCTGCCGCAGTTCGGACCGTTTCGCCCGCGGGCTTCGACTTCATGGCGAATGAGGAGCGCGGAACGGGAAGTCTCGCGCTGCCTGCCAATATGCAGGATCTGCTCGGGACGCTCGATCGCTACAAGGTGATCGTCGTCGACCTGCCGGCTTATGAGCACGGCGCCGACGGGCTGCTGGTCTGCCCGCTTCTCGACGGCGTCATGGTGGTGGCCGAAAGCGGCAGCACGCCGCTGGATTCGCTTGCCGATCTGGCCCGCACCCTGCGCATCGCCAATGCTCCCATATTGGGTGTTCTGCTGGCGCACAGGCGCCGCCTTGCCCGATTGCGCGTGCGCCGCCGGTCCAGCGGCCGGCCGGCCCCGCGACCGGCATGATGGAAGGCGCGCGGCATTGGGCGATCAACGGCCGCTTCCTGGCGCAGCCCGTCACAGGCGTGCAGCGCTATGCGCGCGAGGTCGTAAAAGCGCTCGATGCCCGCATCGCGGCCGGCGATCCGCTGGCCCGCGGCCTCGACGTGGAGTTGCTGGTGCCGCCGGTCATCGGGGATGAGCTGGCGCTCACGGCGATCCGCACCCGTTCCATCGGCCGCCTCGGCGGGCATGGCTGGGAGCAGGCCGAGCTTCCGGCGGGGGTCAGGAGCAGTCTCGTCAGCCTGTGCAACAGCGGCCCTTTTGCGACACGCAGGCAGATCCTGTGCATCCATGATGTCAACACGCGCGCCTGTCCGCAAAGTTATTCGCTGCCGTTTCGCCTGCTCTACCGCACGCTGATCCCGGCGCTTGCGGCAAGGGTCCGCCACGTCACCACGGTCTCCGGCTATTCGGCCGGGCAACTGGTGCGCTACGGCCTGTGCAGTGCGGACAGGATCACCATCGCACCGGACGGCTACGAGCATGCGCTGCGCTGGACCTCGCATCACTCGATACGCACGCATTCCACTGCCGGTGCCGGAACCATCGTGCTTCTGGGCAGCCGCGCTCCTCACAAGAACATCGATCTTGTCCTGGGGATGAGCGATCGCCTTGCGGAGGCCGGCCTGCGGGTCGCGGTGGTCGGGCTTTCGGACGGCCGCGTCTTCGGCCGGACACAGGAGCAGACCGGCGCGAATATCGGCTGGCTTGGCAGGATCGGCGACGATGAGCTTGCCGCGCTGCTGGAAGATTGCCTGTGTCTCGCCTTTCCCTCGCTCGTCGAGGGGTTCGGGCTGCCGATGCTTGAGGCGATGGCGCGGGGCTGCCCCGTGGTGGCGTCGGACCGCGCCAGCCTTCCCGAGATCGGCGGCGATGCGGTGCTTTATGCGCCGCCGGACCGTGCCGACATCTGGTTCGATTGCTTCATGCAACTGGCCGGCGATGCGAAGCTGCGGCGCGCGCTGACCGAGCGCGGCCGCAGGCAGGCGGAGAAATTTCGTTGGGACGAAACGGCAAAACGCTATCTGGAACTGATGGCGGGGATGGATGGGCTGGCGCCAGCCAGTGCCGGGTCGCCGGCCAGACCTTCGCTGGTCTCGGCGACGACGCGATCGAAGCTGTAGGCGCGGGCATAGTGCCGGGCCGCCTCCTGTGCCGCCGCAAGCGCTACCGGATCGCCAAGGAGGGTCGCGACGGTCCGGCGCTCCAGCGGCAGGACGCAGTTTTCATAGCCGGGCAGCAGGCCTTTCAGGGCGCCGGGGGCGGCAAAGACCGGGCGTCCCGCCGAAAGCGCCTCGATGAGCTTGATCTTGGTGCCGGTTCCTTCGACAGGGCAGATCGCGGCGCGGGCCTGCGCATAAAGGGCGGCAAGATCATCGACGAAACCGAGCAGCTCCACGCCGTTTTGTGCCGACAGCCGCCTGTCGCGGCACACGCTGCCGGCAATGGCGATCTTCAGCGGCAGGTTCCAGCCGCCATAGGCGCTCAGGAAACCGCTGATGGCATCCCCGTTCCAGCGGTTGTTGGAACCCACGAACACGAGATCGTAGACAGGCGGCACGTCGGTTTCCGCAGCCGCGTTCCAGCTGCGCAACGACGGCGGCACGATGCGCACGCGCTCGCCTTCCAGAAGCGATTTCAGGAATTGCCCTTCGCTGTACGAGATCGACCAGATCTCGTCGGCCTGCCCGAGATAGAACAGCTCGCGCTTGAGGACGAGCATGGAGCGCGTGTCCGGCTGCCCGGACGGGTTGTCGCCGATCAGCTCCAGTGCGGCAAGGTCATGCGTGTCGACGATCATGCGCGGGCCGGGGCTCCCGTTGAGATGGGATATGCCCCAGGGATAGCTCACAAGCGCCAGCTTCAGGTCCGGATCGCGCTGGAGCCGGTCGAATTCCGGCGTCAGCATCGGCAGCCATGTGCGCAGGGCGCGCGTCGCGGGCCAGCTACCCAGATAGGCGATGAGGCCCTTGAGCTTCTGGATGAAGGCCAGTTTCCAGTTCCAGTCATCGAGCACGAGGTCGACGCCGGGGAAACGGGCGCGGAAGGTCTCGATCCCTTTCGCGTTCCACGGCCATTGGTGATGGTTGCGATAGGAATAGACGGCCACGCGCCAGCCAAGGGCGAGCAGCATCTCGATGTCCTGACAGGCGCGCACATGGCAGCCGTCGGTCATGGTGCTGAAACAGCCTGCGAAGAAGAAGATAGCAAGATTCCGCTTCTCCACCCGTGCCTCCCGAGGCGTCGCGTTCCCGAGCATTGTGAGCGAAATCTCAATCCGAAATCATTGACGTGTCAAACGGATCGTGAGGCAATAGCCTACCGTTTCCGGATGATCCCGATATGGATGCCGGTAACCGCCGGGGGGCGATGCAATGGGTGAGGCTGGCAAGTCCGCAACGGTGTATGTCAACGGCCGTTTCCTGCGCGGCCCCATCACGGGGACCTCGCGGGTGGCCGAGGAGGTTCTGGCCTGCTGGGACGCGGCGATGCTGGCCGGAGACGAGCGCTTTGCGGGCATGTCGGTCGAGGTGCTGTGTCCGGCAAATGCGGTGCGCTCCCTGCCGCTGCGGGCGATCCCGATCCACCGCCGGGATGTGCTTGGCGGCAAGTTCTGGGAGCCGGTCGATCTCGGCCTGATGGCGAGGAAGGGAACGCTGGTGAACTTCGCCAATGTGGCGCCCCTGTATCACCCGCGCATGCTGACCTACATGCACGATGCGCAGATGTTCCTCTATCCGCAATCCTATCCGCGAGGGGAGTTGCGCACCCACCGGCCGCTGATGCGGCTTGCCGGGCGCCTGTCGCGCCGGGTGATCACGGTTTCAGAATTTTCCAGCCGCATGCTGCAGCGCTTCGGCATCGCGCCGGCTTCGAAAATCGCCGTCATCCATAACGGGGCCGACCACATCCTGCGGGTTGAGCCGGATAGTTCGGTGCTCGCGAGGTTCGGCCTGCAACCGCAAAACTACGTGCTGATGCTGGGCAGCGCCTTTGCCTACAAGAATATCGAGGTGATCTACCGCGCCTTCGCCCGGATGGGGGCAGGTCCCCTCAGGCTGGCGGTGATTGCAAGGGCGGACCTGCGCAAGGCGGTCGGCGCTGTGCAGGACGTCGGCGACAGGCTCGTCGTCGTTTCGGACGTCAGCGACGCCGATCTGCGGGCGCTCTACCGCCATGCGCTGGTGTTTGTCCAGCCGGCCCGGACCGAGGGCTTCGCGATGACCCAGCTTGAGGCGCTCAATTCGGGGGCGCCCGTCATCACCTGCGCGCTGGGCAGCATGCCGGAAGTGCTGGGGGAGGACGTGGCCTACGCCGATCCGGATTCGCCCGAGGAATGGGCGCGGGCGATCCTGCGCTTCGAAAGCGATCCGCGCTTTCGAAGCGCGATGGTGGCGCGCGGGCAGGCGATGGCGGCCCGCTACACCTGGCAAAGAACGGCCGATGCCTTGTGGCGCGAGGTCGTCCGGGTCGCCAAAGGGCGCTGAAGGCGGGGTGCCGCACACCCGGCAGGACAGCCAAGCCAGCATTTTGTCGTAACCCGCTCGCTGCCCGCTTCGCCAGCTACCACTATTGAGCCGCTTGCGGGTGGACGGCTCTTTTCGACATGCTGCCTGCATAACAACAAGCAGGCACAGGCAGGCGGCAAGGGGCGTCTTTGGCATGTCGATCAGAGAGAGATCCTACGCCGGAAGCAGCGCGCTTCCGGGGCGAGGGCGGTCGTTCCTGGACCGCAGGCGCGTTTCGGCTTCAGCTTTTCAGCAGCATCGGCCGCTGGAGACGCAGGGCGCGGCGGTTTCCATACCGGCGGTCGTGCCGGGTGGCTCCCTCCATCTGTGGCAGCGCCCGCTCGGCGGCAGGTCGAAGCGGGTTATCGACGTGGCGGTTGCCGCCACGGCGCTGATGCTGGCGTTGCCGCTGATGCTGGCGATTGCCCTGCTCATCAGGCTGACCTGTAAGGGGCCTGTCATGTTTTCCCATCCACGGGTCGGCTTCAACGGAAGCACGTTTCGCTGCTACAAGTTCCGCACCATGGTGATCGATGCCGAGCAGCGCCTTCAGACGCATCTGGCGTCCGATCCGCAGGCGGCGGAGGAATGGCGCAAGGCGCGCAAGCTGAAGCGCGATCCGCGCCTGACGGTGCTCGGCAGCCTGTTGCGCAAATCGAGCCTCGATGAACTGCCGCAGCTGTTCAATATTTTGCGCGGCGACATGAGCTGTGTCGGACCGCGTCCGATCGTTGCCGAGGAACTGCACCGCTACGGCCCGTATGTGAAGGATTATCTGCATGCCAGACCCGGCCTCACCGGCCTGTGGCAGGTCACCGGCCGTAATCTGGTGGACTATACCGGGCGGGTGCTGCTCGACGCGCAATATGTGCGCAACTGGTCGCTGCACACGGATTTGCTGATCCTCATCCGGACGGCCGGCGCAGTGATGAGGTTCGATCGGGCCTCCTGAGGCCGGATGCCCGGGTCGACGCTGGGTCGGGCTGGGGCGGTGCGGGCTGGAGCCGGTCGGGCTGGCCGGAAGCATGTTCAGGGACGGTTCCGGCATCTGTCCGGCGACGGCCCGGCACGGTAAGGGCGAGGCCGATCAGGTAGCATCCCTGCAATGTCAGGATCAGGTAAAGGGTCCTGGAAAGGATGAGCTTGAGAGACCAATCCAGAAGGACGCCGGTCAGGATCGAAACCATGACCATGATGAGCGTGGCGACAAGGATCACAGGCGCCAGAAAACGCGCGCCGATGAAAAGCCCTGCTGCGCCTGCCGTGATGAGTGCGAGGGTCACACCGGTCTCCTTCCCGTTGCCTCTGCACCGCGACCCGCCTGCTGCGAAGAAGAACAGACTCGCTCCCTTCTGTGAAGTCGCTTTCGGTGCCGCGCGCATCGCGGGCTGGCGCCGCGTTTCGGCATGTGCGGGCTGAGCCGATGCAGCCCTCGGTCGCAGGGGTGATCGTCTGCGCGGCAATCATCGTTTTCGTGCGCCTCATGGGATGGTCGATGATCGTCGCCTTCATGGCCTCGCTCGCCTTCGGGGCCACGGCCATCGGAACGCTCTCCGCGCTTGGCGGATCTTCGCCGCAGATCTACACGGTCTTCGCCGCGCTGCTCCTGACGACAGCCGTGGCGCGCAAGGGCATCTGGCGCGAGCTGGCGGCGGTGTTCAGCCGTATCGGCGCAGCCTCCGTGATCGTGGTGCTGATGTTCCATGCGCTGATCGGTGCAATCCTGTTTCCAAGGCTGTTTGCGGGCCAGACCAGCGTGTTCATCGCATCGCGCAGCAGCCGGGGCGTTTACGAGACCGCGCTCGGTCCGTCCTCCGCAAATGTCACCCAGACCGCCTATTTCACGCTTGGCATTCTTGTGTTCGTGGCGCTTTGCCTGCTGTTGAGGCGCCGGGAAACGCTTGTCGACGTCAGGCGGGGGTTCTTTCTCTGGTTCGGGCTGCATACGCTCATGGGCATGGTGGATCTTGCCGGCAAGATGGCGGGGGCGGGGGATGTGCTGGCGCCGATCCGCACCGCCAGCTATGCGATGCTCACCCTCACCATTGAGGGCGGCTTCTGGCGGATCGCGGGCTCCTATGCCGAGGCTTCGGCCTTCGGCGCGGTGTCGCTGGCCGGGCTGGCCTTCAGCTACACATACTGGCGCAGGACAAATTCCCGTTTCGCGGCGGCGATAGCGGTGGCGCTGTTCCTGCTGCTTCTCCTGTCCACCTCGACCACGGCCTATGTCGGGCTGGCACTGCTTGGAATTCCCGTGGCGCTGTCCCTGCTTCGCTCGCTGGCATCGGCGAAGCCCGACCTGCAGGATGTGATGCTGACGGCCATGATGGCGCTGCTGTGCCTCGTGATCATGGCCATCAGCCTCTACAATGCGCAGTTCTTCGAGCCCCTTGTGCGGCTGATCGACCAGATGGTGACCCACAAGATGTCTTCGGCTTCCGGGCAGGAGCGCGCCTACTGGAACTACAAGAGCATGCAGGCTTTCTTCGATACGAACGGGCTCGGCATCGGCCTTGGAAGCTCGCGCGCGTCGAGCTGGCCGATCGCGGTGCTGTCACAGCTTGGCGTGGTCGGCGGCACCCTTGTCGCCGTGCTGCTGGCAGCTCTCCTGTGGCCGCCTGGCCGCCTGAGGCAGCCCGTCGATGCCGAGGCCGATGCGATCATGGCCAGCGCGCGGGCCAGCGCCCTGGCTGCGCTGCTGGCTGCTTCGCTCGCCGGCGGCCTTGCCGATCCGGGAATGGGATTTTTCGTGCCGCTGGCCGTGGTGATGGCCTGCTCCGCCAGAATATGGGCGTCGCCGCTGCCGCGCGGACACGCATTCGGCCAAGCCGGTCCGCAGCTTTCCGCACACCGATGAATGGAAGCGTGGGGGCATTTCTATCGCGCTGTGGAGTCGGCGCCGGCGATCTTGGCGGAACCCATTTCCACTGACGCGGGGTTGAGGGTCGTTTCAGGCGCATCCGCCTGGCTGCCGATCGCCTTCAGATATTCCGGCGGCATCGGGATCTCCACCTTCACCGTATCGCCCGGCAGCACCGGGCTCGCCATGGTCGCCGCGATTTCGAGGATGCTTCCATCCGCAGCCGGCCGGTAGATCGTATAGATCGGTTCGGCCTGTTCCATGCTGGCGCGGCGGGCCATCAGTCTGGGTGCTGCCAGTTCCGATTCGAAGATCAGGCGCGCGGTGGTTTCGGCCTTGCGGTCCAGCGCATCCAGCTCGATCTGCGTGTCGCGCAGCGCGTTGGTGATCTCGTTGCGGCGCGTGTCCTGCATTTCGATGATCTGGATTTCGGTGCGGCTGATTTCCTGCCGGCTGCGCAGCAGGCTGGTTTCGGCGGCGAGCCGTTCGCTCTGTATCTGCGCAAGTGCCCGTTCGAGCGAAAGTTCGCGGGGAGCGGCGGCGAGCCCGCGCTCCACCAGAGAGGCTACGCTGCCCAGCTCCTTCTGCACAAGCTCCACCTGCTTGTCGAGAAACACGAGCTGCGCCCCGAGCGACGTCACTTCCTTTTCCAGAAAGTCGCGAAGGTTCCTGAGGGCACGAATCTGTGTCTCGATGCCTTCCCGGCGCGCCTTGAAGATCGATTCCTCCTGCCGCATCAGCAGGGCAACCTCGTCGTCGTCACTGATCGCGACAAGTTGCGGCGGAAAGTCGACGGAAGCTGCCTGCGCCAGTTCCGCCCCGAGCCGGGCCTTGCGCGCCAGCAGATTGATCCTGTTGAGCCCGATCAGCTTTGCTTCGCCCTGACCCTGTATGATCTCGCGCTCATAGCGATCCATGCGCTCCTCGCGCAGCCGTATTCCGCCGGCGATGCCGAGCGCCTGCATCACGGTAAGGCCGGGACGATAGGCGAATTCGCCTGATTGCGTGACCTGTCCCAGAATGTAGAAGGGGCGATATTGCACCACCTCGACGGCGGTGTCGGGCTTGCGGCCGAGCCCCATGTTGCGCACCAGACTGTCGCCTATGGCGCTGGCCAGTTCGGCGGTGGTGCGCCCGGCGGCGCCGACCTCGCCTGCCAGCGGCAGCGAGAGCGCGCCCGAGGAACTGACGATGAACACATCGTTGAGCGCCGTCCATTCAAAGACGGTGTCGCGCGACGCCCGCCATTCGAACACCTTGATGCGCACCCTGTCCTGCGCGCCGAGCCGGTATTCCTCGCCCTGTGCGGGGGCCATGCCCAGCACGAGGGCGGCGGATGCCACGCAGATCGACAGGATCATGCCGGGCCGCGATGCCGCTTTGCCTGAAGCGGGCTGCGGGCGTTTCAGATGGGGGCGTGAGGGAAATGAGGTGAAGCGCATATGCCGTTCTCATCACTGGATCTGAAGGATGTATTCAGGTTCGACGCGCCCTTTCAGCAGGTGGCCGAGGGCCATCAGGTTGCCGCGCAGGCGTCCGCGCCGGTCGATATGGGTTTCGGGGTTGATGCTGCGGACAGTGTTGGCGGCGATGTTGCGCGCCATCAGCTTCAGCGCGAAGCTGGCGGGCATCGTGCCCTTGCGCAGCAGGTAGACCGGATTCACGACCTGCGAATAACCGAAGCGCAATCCGCTCATGCGTCCGCCCCTGACCGCCATGTGGACGCTGCGGATGGCCGGCAGGGAGACAATCCTGCCGCGCCGCCCGAGCTGGGTGGTGAAGTCGATGTCCTCCTGCCAGCTATAGAGCGCCAGCCGCTCGTCGAAGCGCAGGTCGCCGATCATGGCGGTGCGGATCGTCATGTTGCCGCCTTGCGCGCCGATCTGGTCGGCCGCGTCGTCGCCTGCCTCGTCAACCACGTCCGCCGCGCGCAGGGCTGCCAGACCGTCAGCCCATGAAATTTCTCCGGTCGTCGCGCCATCCCTGATGATGTGGCCCATGACCACCGCCCAGTCGGGGTTCTGCTCAAGCGCCCGGCAGGCGCGCTCCAGATAGCGTGTCGCAGGGATCAGGTCGTCGTCGAGATAGGTGATGACGTCGAAGCGGCCGAGCGCCATTTCAAGGCCGCGGTTGCGCTGCGCCGATATGCACTTGATGCCGAACACCTTGCTGACCGGAAAGCGTGTCTTTACGTTGGGAACCTGCGTGTCGTCGGTGGTCGAGAGGATGACTTCATCGGGAAGCTTCGTCTGTTCTCCCAGCCACACGAGAAGCCGGCCGAGAACCTCCCTGCGCCCGTAGGTTGGAATGATCACAGCATGTGTGAGAGCCATCGTGCATTCCCCCTGCCGTTGCGGAGCGGCGTCTGCCGCGACGCGGTTGCCATCGATGATCCTAGTGGGCGGCAATGCAGGATGCAGCCTGCAAATAAGGTGTCGGTTGCGGCGATTGTAGCTCCATGGAGGTAGCGGCATTACGCCTTTGGGCTGTGTCCGGACCGCAGCGATCCCCCCTTCACGCCATTCGACCAGCTTGTTCCTTCACCTTGCCCCGTAAGAAACTCCAACCTCATGCCCTTCGGCAGAAAGGGCGGTCAAATGGGGTGGGTTCGCAACATGCATCAGGCACGCCAGAACGGCTGGGCGCACGGTGAGCGCCTCGATCCGGGGTTGCGCGGGGCAGGGTTGGACGCGGCAGAATGGGACAGGCTGGCCGACAGCGAACTGCCCATGCCGGCAGTGGACCGCAACGCGCGCATCGCGGTGGTTCACGACTGGTGCCCGAATTTTCGCGGCGGCGAGCGGGTGCTGGCGCGCATATGCAGCGTGTTTCCCAAAGCGGAGGTGTTCACCCTGTTCGACTTCCTGCCGCGCGAGGTGAAGGAGGAGTATTTCCCCGACGTCGTCTTCCATACCTCGGTCGCCAACCGGCTGCCGCTGGTGCACAAATATCACCGCGCGCTGTTCTTCCTCTGCCCGTTCCTGATCGAGCAGTTCGACGTCACCGGTTACGATGCTGTCATCTCGTCCTCGGCCGCCTTCTCCAGAGGCGTGCTGACCCGGCCCGACCAGCCGCATCTGTGCTATGTGCACAGTCCGATCCGCTATGCGTGGGACGAGCAGTTCTCCTATCTCCAGCAGGGTCGGTTCGGTTTCGGGCCGAAGGGACTGGCCTTCCGCTACCTGCTGCACAAGCTGCGCATGTGGGACATGCGCACGGCCCATGGACCGGACCTCATGCTCGCCAATTCGAGCTATGTGCGCGCGCGTATCAGGCGCATTTACGGGCGCGAGGCGATGGTGGTTCATCCGCCGGTGCCGACGGGCGAACTGTACTATGTGCCCGTCAAGGAAGACTATTACGTCACTGCGGCGTTCCATGCGCCCTACAAGCGGCTGGACGTCGTTGTCGAGGCGTTCACCCGTATGCCGTCGCGCCGTCTCGTGGTGGTGGGCGACGAGGCGCAGTCGAAGCATCTGCGATCGCGGGCCGGTCCCAATATCAGCTTCACCGGCCATCTGCCGCGCAAGGACTATGTGGCCAATATCGCCCATGCCCGCGCGATGGTGTTCGCCGGTTGCGAGGATTTCGGCATTGCGCTCGCCGAAGCTCAATATTGCGGAACGCCGCTGATCGCGTTCGGGAGGGGCGGTGCCAGCGATATCGTGCGGCCGCTGGGGCAGGTGCGCGAGCCGACCGGGGTGCTGTTTGCCCGTCAGGACCCCCGGAGCCTTATCGACGCCGTCGGGCATTTCGAGGCCAATGAGGAGGCGATCGCGCCGCTGGCCTGCCACCTCAATGCCGAGCGCTTTTCGGAGGCGCGGTTCGATCGCGAGATCCTGCAGGCCATGGCCTCGCTGCCGGCCATGCACGGTTAAGGGTGCTCGCTTTCCTGCGCAAACAGCAGCGGATGGGCCGAGCGGAACTCGTCCGAGCGGATGATTTCCTGTGCCAGTTGCGGCGGCGTCAATTCGCGACGGTCGAGGCGGGCGAGATAGTCGGACAGGCCCCTTCCATCCGGCTCTCGGCTGAGCAGCAGCATATAGACCGCTTTTATGTAGTCAGCATTCGTCATGCGCGCGACGGGATGCGCGCGCATGAACTCGCTCGTTTCCAGAAGCTCCGCCAGCGCTGCCGCTGTGCTTTGCCCACGCTTCAGGGCGAGGGAAACGCGCCATTGCTCGGCTGGGGCCGGCAGGCGGTGCAGTGCAAGGCAATAGAGATAGGCTGCCTGATTGGCATGGTTGGCCACCGACGTGTCGAGCGCCTTCCGGTCGCAGCCGGGGGCTGGGGGAAGCGCTGGTGCCGCATCTTCGGCATCGCCTTCCGCCGCGATGAAACCCCTGGCGGTGCTGTAAGCCAGCTTGACGCCATCGGGCGTCCATCTGCCTTCGTCCGTCTTGCGCAGGCGCGCCAGCCCCATGGTGGCCTCGAAGCTCGGCGCCCAATAGGGCTCGTCCAGCAGTTCGTAGATATGGGCGGCCTCGATGCGGTATTCGGCCCGCAGTTCGCGAAACTGGCGCATCATCTCCAGCAGCCCGTCGGCCTGATCCTGTTCGCCCTTTTCGCCGGAGCGGTTGAACTCGGTGATCCAGACCGGCTTGCCGAGGGTACTGAGATAGTCGAGCGGCCGCTTCAGGTCGTCGCCATAGTGGTGCCAGACCGAAATGTCCCAGTCGATGCCATCCGCCTTCATGCGTTCGAAGGCTCCGGTGTGGCCCCAGCCCGCGGTGCCCATAGCCTTGCGGATTGTAGGGTCCGCCGCCTCCGCCCCGTCGGAAAGCCCGCGCAGCACGGCGCTCACCTTTTTCCAGCGCGGCGTGAAATAGTGCGAGGGATCGTCGCCTCCGGCGGTGCCCCATGAACAGTCATATTGCGTGCCGTCGTCGCGCATCTCGCAGGCGCTGATCAGGGCATGGATTTCCATCTCGTTGCCGAGTTCCCACACGCGAATGTCATCCCTGAAGCGGGAAACCAGCGTTTCCGCCATGGCGTAGGATTTTGCATAAAGGTCGCCGATGGTTTCGGTATCGAGGTCGAAATCGGGCGTGATCACCGGCAATATGTCGATGCCGCGCGCCTTCGCCTCTTTAACCAGAGCCGCGAGCCCGGAAATATGATCGAGGCTGGAAACGTTCACCCGGTAGGACGTCATGCCGAGATCGCGCACATAGTCGAGCTGCTGCTCGAAGGAGATGTCGGGATAGGCCGTGAAAGGATGGCCGTTGACGCCCCATCGAAAGTCTTCGCTCCATGCGGCGCTGACGCTGAGCAGGCCGGCCAGAGCCATGCAGAGCCGGACGATCATTCCGACTCGCTCCGGCCTCCATCGCCGGTGAGCACGCCAGCGAAGATTTCGGCGATGCGGGTGACCGTCTGCGCGTCCACCTTGCGCGAGGTCGGCAGATTGATGCCGCACGCCGAAAGCCGCTCGCCATGCGGGCATTTGCGGGCGTAGCGCCGGTAGGCCGGCATCGAGGACAGGCCGTGAAAGAAGGGCCGCAGGTCGATATTGGCCTGCCTGCACGCCTCGATGAGCCGTGGTCGCGCTTCAGCCGGCACCAGCGCGCAGGAAAACCACGTCACCGGCTCATATCTGGCCGGCATCGGCGGCGGGAAGGCGATGCCCGGCAGGTGCCCGAGCGCTGCCTCATAGCCCTCATGCACCCTGCGGCGCATTGCAAGAAAGGCGTCCATGCGCTCCAGCTGGGCACAGCCGATGGAGGCCTGAAGATTGGTCATGCGGAAATTGTAGCCCGCTTCCTCGTGCCAGTAGCGGCGCTCCGGGTGCATGCCGTGGTCACGCAGCATGCGCATGCGCCGGGCGAGGTCTGCGTCGCGGGTCACGCAGATGCCGCCTTCGCCGGTGGTGACGATCTTGTTGGCGAAGAAGGAGAAGCTGGCGACGTCTGAGAACGATCCGACCGGCTGGCCGTCATAGGCCGCGCCATGGGCCTCGGCGCAATCCTCGATGACGAACAGCCCGTGCCGCAGCGCGAGGTCGCGGATCTCGGTCATCGGCGCCGGCCGGCCGAAGACATGCACCGGCATCACCGCGCGCGTGCGCGGCGTGATCGCGCGCTCGATTGCCTCGGGCGTGATGCACCATGTCAGCGGATCGACATCGACCAGAACCGGCGTGGCTCCCAGGTGGATGACCACATTGGCCGAGGCGGCGAAGGTCAGGTCCGGCACGATCACCTCGTCGCCGGGGCCGATGCCGAGTGCGGCCAGCGCAAGGTGCAGGGAAACCGTGCCGTTGGAGGTGGCGACGCCGTGGCTCATGCCGGTGCGCGCGGCGAAGGACGATTCAAACCGGGTGATGTAGTCGCCGGTCGAGGAAATCCATGTCGAGAGAAACGCGTCCATGAGGTTGCGCAGTTCGGCATGGGAAAGATCCGGCTCGGCCACCGGCAGGAAGGTTGCATCGGGGCGTTTTTCGATGCCGACGATGCGCCGACGCTCATCCAGCACCGGCGCAACGGCCGAATCCGTATCGTTGAGGCTGCCGGGCCTGACGATATCGCCAAGGCTGGCGTGCCCGAGATGGACGCCATCGTGCAGGGCCTGCCTCAGGTCCTGAAGCTTCAGGCGGCCGATGGCCTCGCCGTCGCCATTGGTGACGAAGACCAGCCCGTAGCCGTTGTCGAGCGCGCGCTCGATGGCCGCCCACAGCCCGTCCGTGGCGCGGCAGACGAAGCCGGCCACTCCGGCTTCGGTTTCGATGCCGGCGACATGGAGGTTCATGATACCCGTGCCGCCGATGTAAGATAATTCGAGGTCAGGTCGGGGTTGTAGAGAATCACCGATGTGCCGTCGTGCTCCATCCGGAACGGAACGAAGGTGAGGCTGGACAGCGCCGAAAGCACGGATGCGCGCGCTTCAGGCGGCACGAACATCAGCAGGAAGCCGCCGCCGCCGGCGCCCAGCAGCTTGCCGCCCAGCGCTCCCGCCTTGCGTGCGGCGTCGTAGCAGCCGTCGATGGTCGGATTGGAGACGGAGCTGTCGAGTTTGCGCTTCTCCATCCATGCATGGTGCAGCAGCCGCCCGAACTCCGCGAGCGGGCAGTTGGGGTCGGTCAGGATCCGCTCGCCCTCGGCCACCATGTCGTACATGGCGCGTAATTCGCGCGTACGGTCGTCGAAGCGGGCGACCTTCTTCTTCTCGATGGCGTCGGCGGAGCGGGTGAAGCCGGTGAAGAACATCATCAGCGAGTCTTCCAGAAGCGCGCGCCGCGCCGGCGTGATGTTGACCGGCCGCACCCGATGGTCGCCGCCAGGGCTGAAGTCGATGCGGTTGAGTCCGCCAAGGGCGGCTGCGATCTGGTCCTGGCAGCCGACGGTCTCCTTCAGCAGCTCCTGCTCCACGAAGATCGCCTCGCGGGCCAGCACATGCTTGGGGCTCAGCCGGCCGAGATTGCCGAAATAGGCATGCAGCAGGGAGACGGTGAAGGCGGAGGAGGAGCCGAGGCCGGTCTGCGAGGGCAGGTCGGCGTTGTAGATCACCTCATAGCCGCTGTCGTCGGCCGCACCATAGTGCTTGAGCACCTCGCGCACCACCGGATGGCGGATTTCGTTCATGCAGCGCACCTCCTCCAGCATGCCCCATGCGACCCGGTAGTTGAAGTCGAACACTGCCGGCAGGCGCCGCAGCTGGACGTAGATGTACTTGTTGATGGTGGTGGAGAGCACGGCTCCCGGCTCGGGCCGGTTGAACCAGGTCGGATGATCGGTGCCGCCGCCGAAGAAGGACACCCGCAAGGGACTTCTGACGATGATCATGGATATGCCCCCAATGCCAGAGATTCAGCAATCGGTCCGGCAGGCGATGGCCGTCGGGCCTTAACCAGTATTTCCAGAGGTGTTCTGCTGCGCAAACCGGGCGTTCGGCGGTCGGGCTACCCTTTTCGGGGGAGCATCGGGCCTTCGGGCGTATGCGCCGCACCTTCTTGCGGAATGGCGCCTAGACATTCGCGTAACGCGAGTTGCGGATCATCCTGTAGCCGCGGATGAGTTCCCCGATGCCGTCGTCGAGGCTCCAGTCCGGCATCCAGCCGGTGCGCTCCAGCTTCTCGTTGGAAACGATGTAGTCGCGCTTGTCCGGGTCCTCGCCGATGGGCGCTTCCAGATAGACGAATTGCGGCACATGCGCCCTGATGCGCTCGCACAGCTCCAGCTTGGAGAGGTTGGCGCTGGACAGGCCCAGATTGTAGGGCTGGCCGCGCATGGCGTCGAAGTTGGCAAGCGCGTGCTCGAACCCCTTCACCACGTCGCGCACATGGATGTAGTTGCGCTTGAAATGCCCCTCGAAGATGACGACGGCGCGGTCGGTCACGGCCCGCCATGTGAAGTCGTTGACCAGCAGGTCGATGCGCATGCGCGGCGACATGCCGAACACCGTCGCCAGCCGCAGCGTCACCCCTCGCGCATTTTCCAGCACGGCCGCCTCGGCCTCCACCTTGGTGGTGCCGTAGAGCGAGATCGGGTTGAGCGGCGTTTCCTCGGTGCAGAAAATGCCCTGTTCGCCGATGCCATAGCCGGAATTGGTGGTTGGGTAGACGATCATCTGCGCCGGCGACGTGCGTTTCGTCAGCGCAACCACCGCATCCCGGTTCAGGGTCGTGGCGGTGATCGGATCCTGCCTGCACAGCGGCGCGCCGACGAGTGCTGCAAGCGGGATCACCGCATCGGCTCCCGGCACCAGTTCGTCCAGAAGCCGCTCGTCCCGCGCATCGCCCCGCACGGGCTGGAAAGCCGCATAGCGGCAGCAGGGCACAAGCTCCGTGGTGCCGCGCTCGAAAGTGTCGAGCACGGTAACGCCGTGGCCGTGTTCAAGCAGCGTGGGAACCAGAACCGAGCCGATATAGCCCGCCCCGCCGGTAACCAGTATGTGCATCGTCATCCCCGATAAAGCGTTAGAAGGAAAAAGCTTCCGGCCGGCGCTGTCCCTCATCCGGCAAAGGCGTCGTCCACCTGCGGCGCGATCCTGAGCATTTCCGCGAAGGCGATCATCAGGTGGTAGAGCGTCGAGGCTGGCACATGGTCTGTTACCGGCCTCCGCTCCGCGTCGATCCTGTCCATCCACGTTCCGGGCAGTCCCTGATCGAGGAAATGGTCGAACAGGACGCGTGTGCTGCTGGCGAATACCGGGCGCGGATCGATGCCGAACAGCTCGAACATGGCCACCGCCGCCTGAATGCGCTCGGTGTTGGGCCATACGCGCGAGCCGGCATCCAGAACCATGCCGTCGTCGCGCACGGCGCTGAGCGTCAGCCAGTCGTCATGCTCGACGCCGTGGGTTTCGGCGAACCATGTCAGTCCCTCCACGAAAGGACGCATGTCGCGGCCGGTGAGGTGCTGATAGCGCGCCAGTATCCAGGCCCATTCAAACTGGTGGCCGGGCTCTATGGCGCGCCCCTCGGCAGTATGAAGCCGTTTCCAGCGCTCGTCGAACTGTTCGCCGAGCGTCGAGGTGCGGGGGTCGAAGAAGCGCGTTGCGAAGAGATCGACGATCTCGTCGGCAAGGCGGCGGAAACGCTCGCCGCCGCCGGCTTCGAGATTGATCAGCGCGGCCTCCAGTAGATGCATGTGCGGGTTCTGGAGTCGTGCGCCGGAGGCAGGCTTCTCCACCAGAAAACCCTGACCGCCGGGGTGGCGCATATGCGCCTCGATGAAATCGAGCGTGCGAAGCGCCCACAGGCGGGCGGCATCGTCCCCGGATGCGCGCCGGTACCAGCCGAATGCGTAGAGGATGAAGGCGAGGTCGTAGAGGTCGGGCGTCGCATCCTTCACGCGCCCGTCGGGGCTGAGCAGCCGCGCCCAGCCGCCGTCCGGCCCGAGCCACGCGTTGCGGGTGAGGAAATCGTGGCCGAAGCGGGCGCATTCGAGCGCGTCTTTCTGGCCGAGCAGGGCCGCATGGCTGAAGACATAGATCTGCCGGCCGATGACGCGGGTGCGCTTGAAATCGACCGGCCGCGCCGACCCGTCGAAGGCCATCTGCTCGACATAGCCGCCCTGCCTCCAGTCGACGCCGTTTGCAGCCCACAGCGGAACGGCGCAATCGAGCATCCACTGGCTGGCCCGTTGAATGGCGGTGTCGGCCTGCCATCCGTGATCGATCCTGATTTTCTGGCGCGTGGCTGTGAGGTAGGGCATGGTCAACCTGCCTGCATGGCTGGAGTTTCAGTGAAAATCGGTTTCGGTAGCGGGCCAGCGACCGGCCGCACGGCGGCCAGCGCCTGCCGCACGGTGGCGAGCAGATTGCCGCCGTCGAACAGCATGCCCGGCATGCCCGCCCGGTTCGCAGCCTCGATGTCGCTGTCGCGGTCGCCTGTGAGAAAGCTGCCCCGATCGCGTATGCGCCATTCGCGCCGCGCTTTGAGCAGCATGCCCGGATTGGGCTTGCGGTCGGGATGCGAGGGGTGCCTGTACCGGCGGATCGTTGCATCCGGATGGAACGGGCAATGGTAGAAGGCGTCGATATGGGCGCCGATGTCGGCAAGCTCGGTCTGCATGCGGGCATGGAAGGCATGCACATCCGCTTCGTGGTAGAAACCATGGGCGACGCCTGCCTGATTGGTGACCACGAACACAAGGTAGCCCGCCTCGTTGAGGGCGAGCACCGCTTCGCGCGCGCCTTCGATCCACTGGAGCTGTTCGGGCCGGTGGGTGTAGCCGCGATCGGTGTTGAGCACGCCGTCACGGTCGAGAAAGGCGGCGGGCCGCGCCAGCCTGAAAGGCAGGTCGCGTCGGGCCTGCGCCAGCGTTTCCGGCAGGCCGATATCGAGGAAATAGCCGTCGAAGACCCGGCCATCGACGGCCCCTTGCCGCACAAGTTCGGGAAAGACGTCCTGCTCGATCGAGCAGGGGCCGGCAATGTGATCGAGAACCGCGCGGTTGAGCAGGTAGAGCCCGCCATTGATGAGACCCGGACCTGTTGCGGCCTTCTTCTCGGTGAAGGCGGTGATGCGTCGGCCGTGGAGTTCGACCGAACCGTAGCGGCCGGTGTCCTCCATGCTGCGCAGGGCCATCCGCGCCAGCCTGTCGCGCGGCGGGGCGACCGCCAGCGCGCGCAGGTTGATGTCGAACCACGAATCTCCGTTCGCGAGCAGGAACCACGGATCGAGCATGCCGGCGGCATGGCGAAGCGCGCCGCCGGTTCCGGCGGGTTCCGGTTCGCGGATGACGCGGATGGTGGCGCCCCTGATCTGCCGGCCATGATAGAGGCGTTCGACGCTGTCGCCCAGATGGCCGGCCAGCAGCACGATGTCTGTAAAGCCATGGCGCGCCGCCTCTTCGATGAGCAGGTCAAGCAACAATATGTCGGGCGCGATCGCAAGCAACGGCTTCGGTGTGGTTGCCGTCAGTTTGCCGAGACGCGTTCCCTTGCCCCCGACGAGGAAGACTGCCTGCCTGACAGCCATGCCACGTACCCCCCGTGGTTTGCCGGCAGCTTGTTGCGCGGTCGGCCGATGCTGATTTGCGCCATCAGCTTCCGCGCCTCTGCGTGAACCATCAACGCGACAATAAGGGGTAGCCCCCTCGCCAAGCTGTTGACTTGCTACCTCGGCTGATCGCTTGCCATGGCGCCGGTGGTGGCAGCATGCTGGCCCTCGCTCTGGAAAGCCCGGTCAACAGCTTCGATCGGGCCCGTTCCGACCGGACGACAGCCATGGGGGAAAGCCGCAATGGTGCTGAAGCAGCAGGCGAGGCTGGGCGCCTATTGGCTGGTGGGCTCGCAGGTGGTCAACATGGTGACGGCCTTCCTGCTCGCCGTCTTCCTCGCCCGCGTCCTCGAAATCTACCAGTTCGGCCTGATGACGCTTTCAACGGTCGTCTTCTTCATCGGCACGCTGGTGACGACGGCGGCCTTCCGCGAGACGCTGATCGTGCGGCAGGATCTTGGCCGGGACACGATATCGGCATTGTTCTGGCTGAGCCTCGGCCTGTCCGTCGTCGTCGCCGGCGGCTGTGCGCTGGCTGCCGCCCCCGTCGCCCGTATTCTCGGCACGCCCGAGTTCGAAACGCTGATGTGGGTCGTTGCCGGCTCCATACTCGCCAACGGCATCGGCGGCATTCCGGGCGCGATCCGCGTGGTCAGGCGCGACTTCGCCCGCATCGGCATGCAGACGGGCGTGCTGTCGCTGGTGCTCGCGCCGGTCACCGTGGTCATGGCGCTGCAGGGCTACGGTGCGCTGAGCGCCGTGATGACGGCCTTCATCTATCATTGCATCACCTGTGCCCTGAACTGGTACTGCGCCGGCTGGACGCCGCTGTGGCGTGTATCGCCGCGCGCCATCGGAGCCGTGCGCTCGACCCTGCTGGTCATGTGCGGGCAGCAGGGTCTCGATGTCGCCAATTCGCAGATCGACAGGGGCATCATCGGTTCGCTTCTGGGGCCGCACGCGCTCGGCCTCTACTCGATCGGCCGGCGGCTGAACGATCTCATGATGGACGCCATCATCGGCCCCTCGGTCAGTGTCACCATGCCGCTGATCGCCTCCATCCAGGGCAATGTCGAGCGGCTGCGTTCCGCCTATGTGCAGACGCTATCGCTGGCCATGATCATGGCCGTTCCCATGAATCTGGGCCTGCTGGCGGTGGGCGACCTCGCCATCCGCGTGCTGTTCGGCGAAAAATGGCTCGATGCGGCACCGGTGATGTATGCCTTCGTGTTCATGGGAATTCTGGGGGCGATCAGCGGCGTGCAGCGATCCGTGGTTCAGGGCGGCGGGCGGCCCGACATGTGGTTCCGCATACAAGTGGTGCATACCATCGCCAACATGGCGGCGATCGTGGCGGCTGCGTCCTTCGGCATTTTCGCAATTGCCTGCGCGATGCTGCTGAGGGCGGTGCTGCTCAGCCCTCTGGCTTTCATCGCGGCGGGAAAGATGACGGGGGTCGGCAGGCGCCAGCATCTCGCCATCATGCGCGCTCCGGGCGAAGCCGGCCTCGCCATGCTGGTGGCTGTGCTGCTGGTTCGTGCAATGCTGCCCGCCGGCCTCGCGCCGGTGCTGTCGCTGGCGATACTGGTGACGCTCGGCGCGGCGGTCTATGCGGGAGCGCTGGCCCTGATCGCCAGAAGCGAGTTCCTGCATGCGCTGTCACTGGTCATGCCGAAAAGCCTGACCATGAAGCTGCATTCGCTTCGTGGCGGCACATCCTGAAAGGACGACCGGAACTGTTTTCCGGCATCGCGGCGTTTCATCCATAAGGGTGGGCGCAACGAGCCGCGGCCTCCCAAAGACTCAGGTCCGACGACCTGACGGGCGCGCGCCTCTCTCCTGAATGATTGGCACTGCCGCCTATTGCTGCGTCGCAGCACTTTGCATCTGCGGTTATCGTCTGAGGTCGGCGGATTTCGGTTCGTCGGGCTGCGGGGTCTTGTCGAGAGGGGCAGGGGAGGGACTGTGTTGAGCGATCCGATCCATACGGGTGCGGGGCCCGCTGCTGCCGGCCAGCCGGGCGAGGCTGCCCCGGCGCGCAGGGTCATGCTCATAGTCGCCATGCCGGGCGTCGTCTCGACAAGCCTGATCAGGGCGCTCGAACTGGAGTTCCCATGGATCGTCGTGGAGCAGCGTCCCGACATTTTTGCGGCCTGTCAGCCTTTTGATGAACCGCTGGCGCTGATCCTGTGTGAAGCGCATGTTCTGCCTGCGGTCGAGGCAATTTCATCTGAAATACTGCGCATTCATCCGCTCGCGAGCGCCGCCGTGATCGAGCAGGGTGATCGTGAACCGTCGTTTCGCCTGAAGGATGTGCTGGGTTCGCGGCTGGTGCGGGGCATATTGCCCATGAGCCTGAAGCTCGATGTCTGGCTCTCGGTCGTCCGCCTGCTTCTGCATGGAGGGGAATATTTCCCGGCGCGGATGCTTTTCAGCCAGATTGCAAGGGAAGCGGCATCATCCCCCGTTTCGGGCACCATCAGTCCGCCCTATGCCATTTCGGATGACGACGATCTGGCGACGCTGACGGCGCGGGAACTTCAGATTCTCGAGATGGTCGCGCGCGGCCTGCAAAACAGGACGATTGCGGCCGAATTTTCCCTGTCCGAGCATACGGTCAAGGTCCATCTCCACAACATCATCGGCAAACTTGGGGTCCGCAACCGCTCTGAAGCTGCGGCCTGTTTCCGCAAGGGCATGAACTTGCGGGCAGACGGGATGTTCCGGATCCGAAGATAACCACCCCGGCTCACGGGCACGGCGTTTCAGTGCACGGGCGCCTGATCGAGATAGGCAATCTCGAAGCCGGTTATATCCGCAGCGCGCTTGATATCCTGAAATTCCACCACGCCATCGCGAAACACGACGATCCTCGCTTCACGCAGCTGACGCAGCACCCGGTTGATGTGGATCGCGGTCATGCCAAGCGCATCGGCCAGAATGGACTGGGAAATAGGGCACGGATAGGTGCAGCCGTCGCCGATGCCGACCAGCTTGAGGCGTTCGCCGAGTTCCAGCAGAAAATGCGCCGTTCGCTCGAACGCGTCGCGCCGTCCGATACTGACCAGATGCTCCACCACCATGGCCTCGTCGCGGGACGCCGCCCACATCAGCCCGACCGCAAGCCTTGGCGTGCGACGGAATACCTCCAGCATCCGCTGCCTGTCGAGCCGCGCCACCTCGACGTCAGTTATGGTAAGAAAGCTATGGTCCGAACTGCGCAGCAGCAAGCTGCGAAGCCCGAGGAAATCTCCGGCTATCTGTATGTCGATGATTTGCCGGCTGCCGTCACGCAGCTGCTTGTAGGAACATGCCCAGCCTTCGCGCAATATATAGGCTGAATGCGGATACTGCCCCTCGTATACGACTTCTCTGCCAGCCTCTATCAGCGAGCGCTGCCTCTGCAACTCCCGCAGCATGATCAGGTCTTCGGGCCCCAGCCCTTTGAATGCCTGCAGTTTTCGGGTAAGCGCATCGCGCGTTTCATCCATCCGATCCCCCTTCTTGTTGTCTTTCCTCCTAGATTTCGCGCTGCAAGAGGTTGCTTCCAAACGGCGGTCTTCATCCGATGGTGCTCCAAAAGGCTACCAAAGGTTGTCTCAGGTTAACTTAAATCAATAAATAAAACAGTCCCTCGTTTGTGGGAGCTGCGTCACACTTCTTTATCGGAGCAGTTTTGTTTTGATCCAATGCCGTAAAACTGACCAGTAGTACTGCAGCGCAACATACATATCCGCAGGAAGAAATCTCTTCGTGCCAGGGGCACGCCATTGGAGTGGGAAGTGGCGTGCATGCAGAGCGTGCAGGGATTTCATGTCCCCGGCGTCCGGCTGTTCGATGGCTCCTTCTGTTCCTGAGACGGATGATCTCGCTCCCCCATAAGATGTACTCCCGGATTTAGCTTGATTAACGATCAGTTAATCTGGGTTAATTTTATGGTCCACGAAAAACGCTAAGGTTGCATTCGGCTTCGGGGGGGATTGCCCGGCCATGATATCACCACGGCTGGGGTTTCAACGTCGCGAATACCACTCAGAGCCGATGTCAGAACCTAAAGTTCAAAGGGGATTAAACCTATGAGTACGGGTATCGCTTTCAATTTCACAAAAACATCGATCTCTGAAACGCCGGTCAATTCTCCCATTTCACTCCATCGCATACATGATCCCGGCACCGAGCCCCCCGGAGGAGCGGAGGACGCGGGCCAGTCTGATCGAACGCTCGTCATCATCGACAATCGTGCCCTTGAGCGGGAATGCTTTGCCCAGAGCCTTATCGCGCGCGGCGTGGGACTGGAGGTGCTGGCGGTCGGCAGCATCGAGGAGTATACGGCCCGACGCGACGAGGTTCCGCCTGTTTGCGCTATTCTGCTCAATCTTGGCGGAAGACGTGTCGGCGATGCGCAGGTGGAGCATGAAATCCGGCGCCTTTCTGCCGAATTTGGAAAGATTCCCCTGATTGTTCTGGCCGATACGGATGAGCTGCCGCAAATTCTGCAGGCTCTCGAATATGGCGTAAGGGGCTTTATTCCAACCTCGGTCGGCATCGGTGTCTGCATAGAGGCAATCGGGCTGGCCATGGCAGGCGGCGTCTTCGTTCCCGCCAGCAGCGTGATTGCCATGCGGCGGCTGGTGGAATCCCGCCCGGAGACGCAGCCGCTGTCGGGCATGTTCACGCTGCGCCAGGCCGAGGTGGTGGAAGCGCTGCGCCGGGGCAAGGCCAACAAGATCATTGCCTACGAACTCAACCTGCGGGAAAGTACCGTCAAGGTCCATATCCGCAACATTATGCGCAAGCTCAAGGCGACCAATCGCACCGAAGTTGCCTTCAAGATCAATCACATGTTCCCCGGTTATGCGCAGGCAGGCGGATCGCACGCGACGCATCCGCGCTAGAAACCGCATCAGTCGCCTCCGGATAATTCCACGACCGGCGATTTTGAGGGGCTGTACGTGCGGTTGAAAAAGCAGCCTGCTCGCAATTGCGGCAACGACCAGATTGTGGGGCATGTGATCGCGCCCCTCAGCTGTTTCGCCGGACATTTCAGCAGCGGCTTGCGACGCGCAGTTGCGAATGCAGTCAGGAACTGCTCATCCGCTTTGTCCGTGGCGCTTCCGCCCGGAACACCACCAATGCCGGGATGGCTTTGCCGTTGGAAGTGAACATTCCAACGGTATCCACAGCCGCCGGGCCGGCGTTCCCGACCGGAATGTTCCGGCCGGCTCCGTCTGCCTTTTCAGAGCGGAAAACCGTGGCGGCGGGCGAGGGCCCAGATGTCGCGGTTGGTTTGCGCAAGCCTGCCAATCGAGCGGGTGATGTTGGCGATCTCGTCGGCGTCGATGGCATCCATCTTGCCGTATCTGAGCTGGTCACCGGTTTCGGAAACCCGCATCAGCAGGGTGGAGACGTTGTCGCCCGTGTCGTCGAACGAATAGATGCAGTGGTTGTATTTGTTGCGCAGCTTGGCTTCGGCCATCATCTTGCGGGTAACGTCGAGCACGTCCTTGCGAACGGGCGGCGGCGTGCGCGCCATCTTGGCCAGTCGCTCGACCAGATCGACGCGGGCGCGCGTGGTGTTGAGCGTCAGGAAGATGATGGTGGCCGTTTCCTTGTCCACCCCGGCGAGCCCGGCGATCAGGTGGATGAGAAGGCTTTCGGTGTTGGTCCAGGTGTAGTTGAGCTGACCCAGAAGGGTCAGCACATCCCTGAAAGGCGGCGCCGGTCGGTTCATCGCGAGGCTGCCTGCTTGCCCAAGACCGCAGCGATCCTATCATCCGGACCGCCCGGCGTCTAATTATCGTCTAATCCTCCCGGAAGGCGCGGTTCATGCTGTCGCGGATCGGCTTCGAGAGATAGTCGAAGAAGGTGCGCTCCGCCGTCTGGATCAGCACCTCCGCCGGCATGCCGGGCGTCGGCAGGAACCCATGCACACGCGCCAGCTCGCTGGACGAGAGGCGCACGCGGGCGAGGTAGATCTCGCGCACCTCCTGCACCGATTGCTCGCGCAGCGCATCGGCCGAGACGTAGTAGACCGTGCCGGTCAGCACCGGCGTGGTGCGTTGGTTCAGCGCGGTCAGCCGCACTGTCGCCTCCTGTCCGGTGCGGATGGCGTCGATCTTGGTGCGCGGTATCTGCGCCTCGATGATGAGCGGAACGTCGGACGGCAGGATTTCCGCGATGCTCTTGCCGCTTTCGATGACGCCGCCCGCCGTATGGTAGTAGAGCCGGACCACGGTTCCGCTGACGGGCGCGTTGATGGTCGCCCGCCGCAGCACGTTCGTGGCCGCGCGTGACTGCTCGCGCACCGAATCGAGTTCGGCCTCGACGCTCTGCATTTCGTCGAGCGCCGCCTGCCGGTATGCGGCGAGCGTCTGCTGCTTCTGCTGGCGGTAGCGCGCCATCTGGGACCGCGTCTCGTCGATTTCCGCCGCCAGCCGCCCGCTCTGGCCGTCCGCTTCGGCCATGACGCGCTGGATCGCCGAAATCTCGGGCTTGCGCAGCAGTCCCTGCTCATAGAGCTTGCGCTTGCCGACATATTCCTCCCTGAGGAAGCCGATCTGCTGCGACAGTGCCGCATGCTGCGCCTCATAGCCGCCGACACGGAATTCGAGGGCGGCGATGTTGTTGTTCAGAAGCTCGATTTCGCCGGTGAACTTGCGCTGCGAGGCCTCGAAATTGAGGCGCTGGCTGGCCAGGATTTCCGCAATCTCGGGATCGATGGCGTTGCTGGTCAGCTCGGCCGGAAAGGCGATGCTTTTCTGCCCCTCGGATTGGGCGGTAAGCCGCGCGACGATGGCATCGAGCCGCGCACGGCGCAGGAAAAGCTGGCGCTCGTTGGCCAGCGCGGAGGTCTCGTCCAGTTGCACCAGCGGTTGCCCCTCTTTCACATGGTCGCCCTCGGAAACGAGGATTTCCCTGATGACGCCCCCTTCCAGATGCTGGACGATCTTGTTCTGGCCGGTGGCCACGAAGCTGCCCTGCGCGATGACTGCGGCGGCAAGCGGCGCGAAGGTGGCCCACAGGCCGAAGCCGCCGAAGCACGCCACGAGCAGCACGACGCCGGCGATGCTTTGCTTTCTGATGGAACGGGGAACCCCGGCATACCAGGTGAGGTCCTGGAGTTTGGCGATATCCGTGCTCATGCTGAACCTGCTCTGGTCATATTGGCCGGCGCTGCATTGGGCTGCATCGCGCCCGGCCTGGGAAGATGCTCGCCGAACGGACTGTCGGGCAAATGGCCGGCGGTATGGGCCGCAAGGGCGCGCAGCACCTCGTCGCGCCGGCCGAACATGGAGATGGTGCCGTTGGTCATCAGCAGGATCTTGTCGACATGGCGCAGCAGCGCCGGCCGCTGGGTGATGACGATCACCGTGATGCGGTTTTCCTTGGCGTGGCGCAGCGCGCGTGCAAGTGCGGCATCGCCGGCCGCATCGAGATTGGAATTCGGCTCGTCGAGCACGATCATGCGCGGATCGCCGAAGAAGGCGCGGGCAAGGGCAATGCGCTGCTTCTGCCCGCCCGACAGGGGCGAGCCGTCGGCCGCCACCTGCGTTTCATAACCTTGCGGGAAGGTGGCGATCATCTCGTGAACGTCGGCGAGCACGGCGGCCCGGTAAATTTCGGCGTCGTCCACATCGTCGCGCATGCGCGCTATGTTGGCCTTGATCGAACCGGGGAAGAGCTGCACGTCCTGCGGCAGATAGCCGATATTGTCGCCGAACTGGCGCTGGTCCCAGTTGCGCAGGTCCATGAGGTCGAGGCGAACGGCGCCCGATGTCGGCAGGATGGAGCCGACCAGCATCTTGCCGAGCGTTGTCTTGCCCGCCCCCGAATTGCCGATCACGGCCAGTGAATCGCCCGGCTGAAGCGAGAAATTGATGCCGTTCAGCACCACGCGCTTGGTGCCCATCGGCACATAGAGCACGCGCTCCACATCGAGCCGGCCTTCCGGGTTGGGCAGCACCAGCCGTTCGAGATTAAGCGGGGAGGAACGCAGCAGCGCGCTGATGCGGCTGTAGGCGCCGCGCGACAGGATGAACTGGTTCCAGCCTTCGATAGAGCCTTCGATCGGGGCGAGCGCGCGGCCGGCGATGATGGAGGCGGCGATCACCATGCCGCCGGTGATCTCGCCCTCGATGGCAAGGAACGCGCCCCAGCCCAGCAGCGCCACCTGCGTCAGCAGGCGGATGGCGCGGGAGGTGGCGGCCGAGACGATGTTGCGGTCCTGCGCCTTCACCTGCGCCTTCAGCGATCCGGCCGTGTCCTGCCCCCAGATCTTCACCGCCTCGGGGATCATCGCCAGCGCATTGATGATCTGCGAATTGCGGGCCATGGAATCGAGATGCAGGTTGGCGCGGCTCTGGTAGACATTGGCCTCGCCGAAGGGAGCGGCGGTCATGCGCTGATTGACGAAGGCGACGATCAGCAAAAGCACGCCCGACAGGATGATGATGCTGCCCAGATGCGGATGCACCAGATAGACGGCCAGTATGAACAGCGGCGCGAAAGGAATGTCGAGGAAGGACAGCAAGGTTCCGGATACGAGGAAGGAGCGCAATTGCTGGAGATCGCCAAGCGTCTGGTATTCGCGCCCCGACCCATGCAGAGAGGCGCGGGCGGCAGCGCTCAGGATCGGCGCGCCGAGCTGTGCCGCGACCTCGACGGCGGTGCGCATGAGGATGAAGCGGCGGATCGCATCGAACGTCGCCTGCAACAGCACGGCGCCGACGATGACGATGGTGAGCATGATCAGCGTGTCGGTCGAGCGGCTGGTGAGCACCCGGTCCGAGATCTGGAAGAGATAGACCGGAATGGCCAGCACCAGAATGTTGCTGGCATTGGTGAACAGGAACACCATCAGAAGGTTCCTGCGCACCGCGCCGAGACCGGCGCCGAGGCTCCTCGACAGATCGACCGGCCCGAGGCGGCGGTGGAAGGTTCCGCTTTTTCTTTCCCTGCCGCCTGTGCCCCTATCATCGGCAACGGCATAGCGACCGGGTGCGGGCGGCTGTCCGCCGTCCTGATCCTTCGGTTGCGGCCGCGCCTCTATCGGGCCGCTCGCGCCTTCCAGCATGACCGTGGCGCCCGGTCTGGCCGGTTCGGGTCCGCAATCCTGCGATTGTCGCATCGTGGTCTCCGGGGCGGGATCGTTGCGCATCCTTTCGGACGCGGCCTCACGATCCGCCTGCTCGTTCGTGCGCCGGTGCTCTGACACGGCATCCTCGAGGGAGAGTTCGATCTCCCTTTCGAGCGCTGCCAGCACCCGTATCAGTGACCCGGGGTCGGGCTCGCGAAATGTCGTGTTGCCTGTCGCGGCCACATGTGCCGCATTTGCCTGAAACCTCTCCATGAAGACGCTCCCGCCCCCTCCCGTCCACACTGGTCAGTATGGCTCGTATCAACTCAGCATGGTCTGCATCAGATCGGCGGACCCGATGTCCGGTACCCCGCCGTCATGGGCGGTTGCGCCATCAGCGGTGTCGGGCGCCAGCAGGTCGTCGCTCAGGAACACCACGGCCTCGCTGACCAGCGCATTGGCGTCCTGCGTGTAGAGTCCGCTGTCATGCGAGATCAGCTCGGCCTGGATGAGCAATTCGTCCGAATACACATTGCCGCCGGCATAGACCGTGGAATCGACGCCGCCGTCGACGATGTGGGCATGGTTGACGAGTGCGTTGGTGCCGGTCGAGATGGTCCAGTCTGCATCGGCATATGCGCCTGCCTGATCCATGGCCAGCGCCACCTGATCGGCATCGCCGAGAATGTTGGTCTGGCTGATGTAGTTAAGGTCGACCACATTGCCGGAAACATAGAGCACCTTCAGCCCGCCCACGCCGCTGAAGGCTTCGTGCCGGAGCAGATCGGCCGGCGCGTCGGCGGGACCGGAGGCGAGCTTGTCCGCGGCCTCCCTGAACGACGGCGGAAGCCCCCCGAAACTCATCGTCCCGAACTGGGTGATCGACGCCTGGTTCCACAACAGATTGCCACCCGTCGACAGCGACGCTTCGCCCTCCGTATGGAAGTCGCCGACCGTACCGACGAGATCGTCGTCGAGCAGGATGTTTGTCTGGCTGATGATGTTGCCGTGATAGACGCTGCCGCCGACGATGATGAAATCATAATAATTGCCGAGCTCAGCCACGGACGCGATGTTGACGGCCGTGTTGTCGCCGAGCGTGATGGTGGTGCCGCCGCCGCAGGCCGCCATGACCGTGACGTCGTTGTCCTGCACGAAGCTGATCTGCCTGATCCAGTTGGCGATCACCAGATCGCCGTCGATCCGCGCAACCTGCCAGTAGGCGGGAAAGCCGGATCCTTCGGCAGCCTGCCCGCCATAGGCCGGGTTGGCGATGGTCTCGATGGTCGCCACATTATAGGCCTGCGTCGGCGTGTCCGTCAGCCGCTGCCAGCCGCCCAGCGCATCGGAGACCGCATCGCAATCGCTCCAGACATTCGTCTGGCTGATGGCGTTGACATGCATGTAGTCGCCGACCGCGGCAATCACCGGGGCGCCATGCCAGTTGTTCACCAGCACCGCCTCGTTCACCAGCAGATTGCCTCCCGCCTCCAGCCCGATCATCGGCGTGAGCGAATGGTCGACGCCGGTGGGCACCGGCGCGGCGTCCTGCGTCTGCGCGGATGGGTCTTCTGCGGGGGACTGGAATTTCACCGGCAGCAGATCTTCCAGAACCGGTGCTGCGTCGAGGCCTGCGCCGTTGACATGGATGCCAGCGGCCGCCGCACCCTGCGCCACGAACAGGCTGCCGCCCTCAGGCGCAGCGTCGGGTAGTGCATCGGCGGCGGCGGCCACCTGATGGATGAAATCGCCAGCACCGGATGGCGAATGCAGGCTGTCCATGTCGGCGACTGGCTGAAGCTGCGCAGCGTCTTCCATCAGCTTCGCCAGTGCTGCGACCGGGTCGCCTGCCGATTGCATCGCAAGCCCGTGATCGCCGATCGACAGATAGTCATTGTCGACAAGCTGTGCTTCCTGCCGCAGATAGACCGCCAGAGAGCCGATCGGCTCATATTCGGGGATCACCCTCTCACCGGCTCCCGGCACGTCATGCTGGCGGGCGGGACCGGCCACGCCGGCCATGTTGCCCGGCGGGATATGCACGGGGATTTGATGGGTGGGTACCGAAGTGGTCACGCTCGCCGGCACGATGTCGTAGGACGGCGGCGAATAGGTTACCTTCGGCGCGAACTGCCCCAGCGTGTAGGGGCTGGTCATGGCGAGCTTTATGTCGGGCAGCTCTCCCGCTTCAGGCGGCGCTTCGCGCTGGGCGGTGAATTTCGCATAGTCCAGCCGCAGCCGCACGTCCTCGACGGTCTGGGAAAACACTCCGATGAAATGGGCGATGATCTCGGTGGTCGAGTCCATATGCATGGTGCACTACCTCGCTGGCTTGCCAGCAGAACCGTTCGTCAGGGCCGCCCGCCCCTTGCAATGCCCGGGCATGCCGCTCTGGCGAGCGGCGCAGGGCTTCATTCCAGATCTGCTTCCCCCGTTTTCCGTGATTGCCCGCTGCGGGCATGAAGGGAAAAGTGCGGAGCTGTGCACGGGGACCATGCACAGCTCCAGAACCCGGCGCTCTTGGGGGGCGAGAGCGCCGGACCCGTGGACGGCATTTTTATCCGTCATCTTCCCCGACCAGCGTGCTGATCAGGTCGCCGCCGACCACAGTCATGTCAACCGTATTGCCAAGGACGTTTGCGCCCATGACGATCTGCTGGTTGAAGGCACTCGTATCGACGAGCGCGCTGGCAGAGGCCTGCGAGGAGCCGGTGACGTAGCCGTCATCGCCGTTGTTGGAGCCCCACACGCCGCCTGCGCCGCCAGCACCGCCGGCACCCGTAGTGGCTATGCCACCCATGCCGCCGAAGCCGCCATTGCCGCCCGATACTTCTCCTGCCCAGGCCGCGCCACCGTCACCGCCGGCCGCCAGAGCCCATCCGCCGAGGCCCGCACCGCCGTCGCCACCGGCGCCGCCGAGACCACCGCCAAGGCCGAGGCCGATGCCCTGACCCGCGCCGAAGCCGAGGCCGCCGCCGCCATCGGCGTCGCCGCCGGTGCCGCCTGCGCCACCCATGCCGCCCATGCCGCCGGTGCCGGAGCCGCCGAAGCCGCCGAAGCCGTCACCGCCGAGGCCGCCATTGCCGACGCCGCCAGCGCCGCCGGTGCCACCGGTACCGCCAGTGCCACCCGCTGCTGCTGCCGCTGCCGCATCAGCCGCCGCCGCACCCGCCAATCCGGACGCCGCCGCCGCTGCTGCATCGGCTGCCGCCGCACCTGCACCGCCATCGCCGGCCGTGCCGCCGCTGCCGCCGGTTCCACCGGCACCCGATCCGCCGGGGCCGCCGCTGCCTGCGCCGCCAGCACCGCCATAGGCAGAACCACCGGAGCCGCCGCCGCCACCTGCGCCGCCGTCACCGCCAGTGCCGCCGCTGCCACCGGCACCAATGCCGGCGCCAAGGCCGCCGAGCCCGAGCCCGAGGCCGGTGCCTGCCGCACCGTCGCCACCGGCCGCGCCATTGCCGTCGCCGGCGCTGGCGCTGGTGTGGCCGCCGAAGCCGCCGAAGGCGTCGGAACCATATGCCGAGCCGCGTCCGCCGGAGCCGCCATCGGCATTGGCATCGCCTCCACCGGTGCCGCCGCCACCGCCGGCATTGATGCCGTCACCGGTCTTGGCGAAGCCGCCCGTGGCGCTGCCCTGCTGCTGGAAGTTTGCGTTGTTGTGGACCTGCGGGTCGCTCAGCGTGTCGTTGTCGACCAGATCGTTGACCTGATTGAACACGAAGGCATTGTTGCCGGATCCGTTCAGCGAGCCGTTGAGGATGTCCTCGAAGGACACGTCGTCGCCCGGATCGTAGGAAATCACGCCGTCGCGATTGATGAAGAGCTGATCCACACTGGCGCCGCCGTAGAGATCGACGTCGGCGAAATCGTTGTCGCTGGGAATGATGCCGTCAAGGCCGACATTCACGGATGTCGATACCGAGGTCGCGACGTTCGTGGCGACATTGGTAGCGTTGGTGGCGACATTCTCCGCCACATTGCTGGCCGCATTCTCGGCCGCATTGGCCGCTGCATTGCTGGCTGCGTTGTTGGCCGCATTGCCGGCCTGGTTCGACGCGCCGTTTTGAGCGGCGTTCCCGGCAGCATTGGCGGCGTTGTTGGCCGCATTGTTACCGGCGTTGTTGGTGGCCTCGTTGTTGGCCGTATTCTGCGCGGATTGTTCCTGATCCTGGTTCTGCCAGGATTCCTGGTCCTGATGCTGGTCCTGCCCCTGATCCTGATGCTGGTCCTGATCCTGGCTTTGGTCCTGATTGCCGAGCGGCCAGCCAGGAAGATAAAGGCCAAACCCGCCAAACCCGTTATTGTTACCCATGATCGTGTCCTCGATTAAAGAACCGTGCGACACGATCACCCGTCATCTGTCAGGCGATATGGTGCCGGCACGGTTCCACTGGTTCGACGACCGAAACGGCCGTCGTCTGCTGTGTGCATCCCCCCCACGAAGATGGACAATGCACTGCTGTTTTGGGCACTGCTTGTTGGCCGGGAGCTTTCTGTCCGGAGACGCGGGACCCCCCTTGGTCAAGAACCCTCGTTCCCATTCCGGAAATTCTGGCTTGTCCGGCGTCTGGACTGTCGCGCCGGGAACTTCCATTGAACAGTTGCACCTGCGTCGTAATCCCCTGCGCAATAAGGCAATGGGCGCGCATTCCCTCATCCGGGAGGATGGGATTAGGGACGGGAGCTACGTCCCTTTGGCTACGCGTATCGGATGGTATCCGGGCCGTTTCAGCTCTGGATGCATGGGTGGCTATGGCTCTGCAGAACAAACTGAAAGCAGTTCTTCCGATGCATTCCGAGCCTGAACGAGGTCGCGGTCGCTGCGGATCCAATCGACATTCCAAGCGGGGACAGGCCGGACGCCACCGGCCTTGGGAGCTTTGCCGGGCAGGGCGGAAGCCGTGGTACAGCCCCCGATCACACCTGCTGCTATGAAGAGCCTGATCTGTCAGCCCTTTCGGCTAAGGATCTGGTCGTTCTTTCTTTGTGCATGCCCTTGCGTTTGTCATAAAACCGTTATCGGAAAACGGGAGAAACCGGCGTCCTCCCAGGACAGTTCAGGCAACAATCCAGGAATACAGGAAGCCACCCAATGAGCAACGTCACAAACCCGAACCGCTGGACGCTGCGCGCAGCGCTTGCGGCTCTGGCCTTTTCCACGGCCATGGGGCTTTCTGCAGCCCATGCCGACAGCATCACCGTCTATACCTCGTATGAAGAAGACGAGATCGCCGCTTTCCTTGAGAAGGCCAAGGCGGATCTTCCGGACCTCGACGTCAATGTGCTGCGCCTTTCGACCGGCGATCTGCACGCCCGCATTCTGGCTGAAGCCGCCAACCCGCAGCACGACGTGATCTGGGGCTGGGCCGTCACCTCGATGATCGATCCGCGTATCGGCGAGCTGCTGGAAGCCTATCAGCCGCAGGGCATCGACCGCATCGCCGACCAGTTCCGCGACAAGGATGGCAAGTGGTTCGCCACGACCGGCTACATGGCCGCTTTCTGCGTCAACAATGAAGTTCTGAAGGCCAAGAACCTGCCCATGCCCACCTCGTGGGCCGACCTCACCAAGCCTGAGTACAAGGGCGAGGTGGTGATGCCGAACCCGGCGTCTTCGGGCACCGGCTATCTGATGATCGCTTCGATCCTTCAGATGATGGGCGAGGAAAAGGGCTGGGAGTACCTCAAGGCTCTGGACGCCAACATTGCCCAGTACATCAAGAGCGGTTCGCGCCCCTGCAACGCGGCGAGCGAAGGCGAATTCGCCATCGGCGCCTCCTTCGCCCTGCGCGCCATCAAGAATATCGGGGAAGGCTATCCGATCACGATGGTCATTCCCTCGGAAGGTGCAGGCAACGAACTGGAGGCCAACGCGCTGATGGCCGGCTCTAAGAACAAGGACGCCGCCAGGCGCTTCCTCGACTGGACCGTCTCGGAAAACGCCGTGAACGAGTACTACAACTGGAAGGAAATCGTCACCGCTACCGGTGGTGCGATGCCTCAGAAGTTCAGGGACGCCGGTCTTCCCGAAGACATCTCTTCAGTGATGTGGAAGATGGATTTCGCCTCCTCGGCTGAAAACCGGGCCCTGGTTCTGGAACGCTGGCAGCGCGAACTGGAGCGCTGAGGCTTTCCTTTTTGCTATGCACAAGGCGGGGCGGGGCGCATAGGCTGCGCCCCGCCTCCCTTATCGAGATTATTGCAGGAAGATTGCGTGACGCTCACCCTCAACCACGTGACGAAGCGCTTCGGTGATACCGTTGCGCTCGACGACATTTCCCTCACCATAGAGCGTGGCGAGTTCATCAGCTTCCTGGGGCCTTCGGGCTGCGGAAAGACGACGCTGCTTCGCATCATCGCAGGCCTTGAACTGGCTGAGGAAGGCGAGGTGCTGCTCGACGGACGCGATCTGTCCGATACGCCGGCGCGCAAGCGCAATTTCGGCGTTGTTTTCCAGTCCTATTCGCTGTTTCCCAACATGACGGCGCAACGCAATGTCGGTTACGGGCTGGAATGCCGTCGGCAGCCGCGAACCGAGATTGAAACGCGCTCGGCCGAAATGCTGCGCCTGGTCGCGCTTTCCGAACATGCGCATAAGTTGCCCTCGCAGCTTTCCGGCGGGCAGCAGCAGCGTGTGGCGCTTGCCCGCGCACTGGCGCCTCGCCCTGACGTGTTGCTTCTCGATGAGCCGCTGTCGGCTCTCGATGCCAAGGTGCGCGAGACATTGCGCCTCGAAATCCGGGAGCTCCAGAAACGGCTCGGCATCACCACCATCATGGTCACCCACGATCAGGAAGAAGCGCTGACGATGGCCGACCGCATCGTGGTCATGAACACCGGCCACATTGCGCAGGTGGGCACCGCGCGTGAGCTTTATGACCGGCCCGCTACAAGGTTTGTCGCCGAATTCATCGGCCGCATGAACATACTGAAGCTGGATGAGGGGCGCTATGCCGGCAGGACAGTGGAACTGCCCGGCCAGCACCGGGATGCGAAGCTGATCGGCATTCGCCCGGAAGATGTTCGCGTTCATGCCGGCATCGCCGTGCCCAACGGCGGATGCTTTCAGGCCAGCCTGCGCAACGTCGTGTATCTCGGCAACCTCGCTCATCTGGTACTCGACATTGAGGGCGCACAGGGCGAAGTGGTTGCCGAAGTTGCAGGCCATGCGCTGCACGACCTCACCGCGGCCGGTCAGGTGGCTGTCGGGTTTCCACGCGAATCCATAAAAGTGCTCGGATGATTGCCATCAATAAGGAGGGCGCGCGGCCCGTCACCGTGCGCAGGCGCAACTGGCTGGCGCCCGCGCTGCCGGCGCTGATCGTCGCCATTCCGCTTGTCCTGTTCGTCCTTTATCCGCTCATCCATATCCTCGGCCGGTCGTTCTCGACGCCGGACGGGCTGGGTCTGGCCAATTATGTGGCGATGCTCGGCAATGAGCGGTTCCTGCGCATCACCGCAAACTCCTTTGCCGTCACCATCGTCAGCGCGGCGCTGGCGATCGTGCTTGCCTATGCGTTCGCCTATGCCGTGCAGCGCTCCACCATGCCCCTGCGCAATCTGTTCCGCCTCATTGCCGTGCTGCCGCTGTTCGCGCCATCGCTGGTGCAGGCGCAGGGGCTGGTCCTGCTGTTCGGCCGTAACGGGCTGATCAACCGCAGCTTTGGCCTCAGCATCGATCTTTACGGTTACTGGGGCATCGTCATCGCTTCGGTCCTCTACGTGTTTCCATACGCGTTTCTGATCCTTTCAGCTGCGCTCGCGGTGGCCGATGCGCGCATCTATGAAAGCGCGGAAATGCTCGGGGCCTCGAAGTGGCGGGCCTTTCGCACGGTGACGCTGCCGGGGACCCGGTATGGCCTCGCCGCTGCGATTTTCGTCTGCTTCACGCTCGTCATCACCGATTTCGGCAACCCGATGGTTATCGGCGGGGACTACATCGTGCTGGCGTCGGAAGTGTACAATCAGGTGATCGGTCAGGCGAATTTCGAAATGGGAACGGTGATCGGCATGGTGCTGCTCGTTCCCGCGGCGATTGCCGCCATCGTCGAAAAACGAGTCAGCGCCCGACAATTCTCGCTGATCAACGAACATTCGAAACCGCTGATCCCGCAAAAAGACCGTCTGCGCGACGCGCTGCTTCTTGGCGTCGTCCTGCTGATTTCGATGGCGATATTGTCGATCGTTCTGGTGGTTGTGTTCGCCTCATTCGTGCATCTGTGGCCATACAGGATGACCTTTTCGCTGCGCCACTACGCGTTCGACGTTCAGAACGGCACCCAGCCGCTGTGGAACTCGATCTATGTTTCACTAATGGCGGCGGGCATCGGCGTCATGGCGGTGACGGCGGCGGCCTACGTCATCGAGAAATTCCCGTCTCCGGCGGCGCGGGGGCTCTACTTCCTGTCAATTCTTCCGGCGGCTGTGCCGGGCATGGTGCTGGGCCTTGGCTATATTCTGGCCTTCAACAATCCCGCCAACCCGATATACGCCATCTATGGCACGCTGCTCATCATCGCCATCGCCAACGTCTATTACTATCATGCCCACGGTTTCCTGATCTCGGGAACCAGCATGAAGCAGATCAGCGGGCGCTTCGATGAAGCCTCGGCCACGCTGGGCGGCAGCCGGTTGCAGACCTTTGCCAGGGTCACGCTGCCGCTTCTGTTTCCGACGCTGGTGGGGATTGCCGTCTTCTTCTTCATGCGCTCGATGGTGACGTTGTCGGCGGTGATATTCCTCATCACGCCCAACACGCAGATGGCTGCGGTATCCGTGCTTTACCTTCAGGACCGGGGCGCAACCAATCAGGCCGCAGCTTTCTCGGTCTGCATCATCGCCATCATCATGATTGTGCTGCTGGCGATGCGCCTGCTGCTCAACGCCACCGGACACCGTCACATATCTCTGATCCGCTGAAGCGCGCCGCGATCTTTCCAGCCTCGCTTCGATTTCCTATTCTTGCTCATGTCGCCCGAGAACGGTGTTCTCTTTCGGGCGATATGCTTCAGGCATTTCCAATTGCCCGTGGACATGCAAGCGCCGTGTGCGCGCTGCAGCCTTGTGCTCCGAAGCGGAAACATCTCTCAGCGCAGGGATGGCGGGACATGCCCGCAGAGCGGCCCATTTTTTTCCGCTTGGTATAAGTGGTTTCGGTCCGGTGCCTGATCCGGCTTCCGTCCCTGGCTGACAAGCAAAGCTCGTGACGATCTAAGATACAACGCCTTCGGGCTTTGCCGTGCGTGCCCGGCACGATCTTCATGAAGCCAGCTGTCGGGTCAGGCTGTTTCCTCGCGGCTGCCGGCCTCGGCAGCGAAAAACCCCGCCGCATGGCGCGACGGGGTTTTCAAAACAGATCGGGAAAGGCCGGTTCGATAAAGATGAACCGGGCGGGTTCGCCTGCCTCAGACGAAGCGGAAGTCGTCGGCTCGCAGGGAGTCGAGCTGGGTTTCCGCCAGCGTCAGCGAATTGTCCGCATCGAAAGTGATGATGACATGGTCGCCCGCCTGAACCGCTGCGGCGAGCATGGCATCGAAATCGGTGAAGATCGATGTGTCGAACTCGATGGTGTCTTCATGCCAGTCGCGGAAGTCGGTGATCGTGTCGTTTCCGAAACCGGCAGCGAAATGGAAGACGTCATGGCCCGAGCCGCCGGTCAGGATGTCGTCGCCGGTGCCACCTTCGATGCGGTCGTCGCCGGAGCCGCCCGAGATGACGTCGTTGCCGGCCCCGCCGAGCAGGATGTCGTCACCCGAGCCGCCGGACAGGATGTCGTCGCCTTCGCCGCCATCGAGATGATCGTCGCCGGAGCCGCCATTCAGCGTATCGTTGCCCAGACCGCCGATCAGGGTGTCGTCGCCCGCACCGCCGGACAGGATATCGTCGCCGGCGCCGCCGTCGAAGCTGTCGTCGCCATTGCCGCCGGTGATGATGTTGTCGCCATCGCCGAAGGCAAGGTTTTCGATGCTGGTGAATGTCAGCGTACCGATGCCGGTGCCGGCTATGCGGCCCGAAGCCATGTCGACGAAAAGCGGTCCGGTTGCGGCCGACAGGTCGAGCGTGTCGTAACCGTCGCCGCCGTCGATGACGTCGTTGCCCGGACCGGCGATGATGATGTCGTCGCCTGCGCCGGCGTAGATCGTATTGTTGCCCGCGCCGCCGCTGATGATGTCGTTGCCTGCGCCGCCATAAATGGTGTCGTCACCATCTTCGCCGTAGAGGACGTCGTCGCCGTCGCCGCCATCGAGATGATCGTTGCCCGCACCGGCATGGATCGTGTCGTTGCCTGCACCGCCGAGCACATGGTCGGCACCGCCGCCCAGATGGATCACGTCGTCGCCTTCACCGGCGTCGATCTCGAAGCCCGCGGAGGAGGTGGAGGTGACGATGTCGTTGCCCGCGCCCAGACGGATGAGGCCTTCGACGGTTGCGCCGACATGCAGTGTCAGCTGGTCGTCCCCGTCGCCCATGTCGATGGCGGTGCCGCCGGTGGCGACGATGGCGCCGGAATTTTCCAGCTTGTCGTTGCCGCCACCCATGGAGACGCCGCCGACGATGCGTCCGGTGCCGGCGTTGATCATCTCGTCGTCATGGTTGCCAATGAGGTTGATGGCTTCGTTGCCGCGCAGGTCGAAGCGGGCGGCATCCTCGGCACTGACGTTCTCAGGGCCGTTTCCGTCGCCCTGGATCAGGCCTCGATTGACGATCAGCGTGGCGCCGAGGGCGTTCTGATTGCTCGAATCGTCAACCTGAATAGCGCGGCCATAGCCGTAGATGCGGCCGGTCTCCTCGTTGACGATGGAGCCGCCGCCCATCGAGATGCCTTCGGAGACGTTCGGCTCGCCGTTCTTGTAGCCGTTCGCGCCCAGACCCTCGACCGAGCCGGAGTTGATCAGGGTCAGCAGGCCGTCGACGTCGATGGCATCGCCATCGCTGTCGGCCAGAGCGGCCGAGCGGCCCTGCATCACGCCGCGGTTGGTGATGTAGATACGGTCGGCTTCGGAGCCGTCGCTGTCGATGTTGACGGCCGAACCGTTGCGGCCGATCATCGTGCCATCATTGACGATGGTGATGCCGCGCTCGCCGGTCACGGCGTGCTTTGCGCCTTCGATGAGGCCGCCGGCATGGTTGTTGACCTTGCCGCCCGCGTCGTCCTGAAAATCGATGGCGTCGCCTCCGGCCACAGCACCGGCTTCAGCGGAGATGATGCCCCAGTTGTTGACGGTGCCGTTCTGGCCCGGACGGATGATGTCGGTGTTTTCGCCATACTGGCGGATGATGCCGCCCGCGAGGTTGTTGATGGTGGCGCCGGCGCCGTTGTCGTCAAAGTCGCGGAAGTCGATGACGCGGCCGTCGGCTTCGATCACGCCGCTGTTGTTGATGATGATGGTGGCGTCGGCAGCGCCTGCCTTGTTGGGCTTGAGCGCACCCTGCAAGGTGCCGCCTTCCAGATTATTGATGGTCAGCGAGCCTGATGCACCCGCCGTCACCTGCAAGAGGCGCTCACCATCATCTGCTGCGACGAGGCCGGCATTGGTGAGCACCGCGTCGCCGCCGCCGGCCCAGGTCACCACATTCTTGTCAGCCCTGATCTGGCCGCCCGCGGCGATATCGACCACGTCGTCCTCATCGATCAGGATGCCGGAGGTGAGGGTCGCGCCGCTGTGAACGGAGATCCGCTCGAAATCCGGGCTGGCAATCACGTCCCACTCACCGGATTCGACTTCCAGCGTTTCGATGCCGGCGGCATGTTCGATCTTGCCGGCGCCCGTGCCTTTCAGCCTGAGCGTGTCATCGCCTTCGCCACCGTCGGCAACGATCGCGGCGTTGCCGCCCGCATGCGCCTCGATGGTGTCGTTGCCTTCGCCGCCCTCGGCAACGTCGCCGGCTCCAACGACGATGCGATCGTCACCCGCGCCGCCGATGAGGATGTTGGCGCTGTCATTGCCGATCAGGACGTCATTTCCGGCTCCGCCGATGACGTTTTCGATGTTGAGAAGCGTGTCACGGCCGATGCCGTCGCCATGAGCCTTGCCGGTGCTCAGGTCCACCGTCACGCCATGGGTATCTTCGGAATAGTCGACGGTATCGTTGCCTTCGCCGCCATCGATGTAATCATTGCCTTCGCCGCCGATCAGAATGTCGTCGCCGTCGCGTCCGAACAGGAAGTCGTCGCCGGCTCCGCCACGGATCCGGTCGTCGCCGTCACCGCCGTCCAGCACGTCGTCGCCGTCACCGCCATCGAGATAGTCATCGCCGGAGCCGCCACGGATCAGGTCATCGCCGTCGCCGCCGGTGACGAAGTCGTCGCCCGCGCCGGCATCGATCACCAGGTCATCCTTGACGCCGATGGCGGTCAGCGTGTCGTCGCCATCGCCAAGGCGGATTTCGCCATAGATCTGCGAGCCTTCCAGCAGGGTCACCCGGTCGTCGCCGTCGTCCATGTCGATGGCAACGCCGTCCTTGCCGATGATGGTGCCGGAGTTGACGAGAGTATCGTCGCCGCCCTTCATGTCGACGCCGTCGAGGATGACGCCGTCATTGATCAGCGTGTCATTGCCGTCGCCGTAACCGCTGCTTTGGCCGGGATTGGTCGGCGTACCGTTATCATCGCCGTCACCGCCCGGTGTGACGGTTCCGGGTCCGGTCGCGCCCGGCGTGCCGCCATTATCGGTATTGGTGGTTTCAGGCACGGATGAAATGCCGGACTTCGCGGCGCGGGCCTGGCCGCCGGTAGCCGTGCCGGAGGTGACTTCGGAAACCTCGACCGTTGCGAGCCCGGCCAGCGTCCTGATGCGCACGGGGTCGATGTTCAGGCCATCGGCTTCGATGACGCCTTCTTCATCCGAAGCCGTTTCACCGGCATCGGTGGTCAGCGCCTTAAGTGTCACGGTGGCGCCGGCGGGCAGGTCCTGATCGGCCACCCACGCCCAGCTTGCGCCCTGACCCTGGCCGAGATTTTCAAATCCGGAGTCATCGATGGCAACGATGTTGCCCTCCAGCACAGGTTCCAGAACCCGGAAGACGATGCCATCGGCATCGGAATTGTAGCCGGCAAAGCCGGCTGCACTGACTGTATGCGCCATGATAAAATCCTTGCAACGAGAGTAGGCGACAGTCCCGTACGGCGCGTGCCGGACGGAATCTGCCTGAATTGGGTTCGGCGCATTAATGACTTGTTAAGGATGACAGATTTTTAACAGAAATGGATAAGTTCTTATTTTCCGATCTGGAAAGATCAAAATTTAATTTCCGTTAAAATCACGCAAAATAATCCATAAGATCCGGATGTATTACGGACATGTAGATGAAAATAGGAAATAATAGATAGATGTGTTTGGATATTACTGAAATATCCGAAGATGACGCTTCAAAATCAGAAACGTTTGTCGGTCTCAGGGGGAAGTGACTGCTTCCCGGGCGCAAGGCCACGGCGAGAGAGGTTCGCCGGAATGAGAGTAATGCTGCCCTGAAGCCGAAGCGAATTCATATACGCAATAGTGGGCATTGTGATTTTCAATGCCTGTCCGGCCGCCGGATTTCACCGAGTTGTCATGCGCGACTTTTATGGGCCGTCTCGTCATCATGCCGTTCGGGACGTGGAAAACGTGTTGCCCAGATCCAGTAAGAACACAGCCAGTCAGGCGCTCGCTTCCTGCCGCTCGGCGTTTTTCGCCGTTGCCCTGTTTTCGGCCTTCGTCAACATTCTGATGCTGACGGGCTCGATCTACATGCTGCAGGTCTATGACCGGGTGTTGCCTTCCAGAAGCGTGCCTACCCTCGTGGCCCTGTCGATCATCGTGGCGGTCCTCTATATCCTGCTCGGCTTGTTCGACTGGCTGCGTCAGCGCATCCTGAGCCGCGTGGGTGTGGAACTTGAACGCAAGCTTGGCGGACCTGTTCTGCGCGCGATCCTCGGCGCTCAGGTGCGCGGTGCTCCCGGCGGCACCCAGCTTTCGCGCGATCTCGACAGTGTTCGCAGCTTCCTGTCCGGACTTGGACCCACCACCCTGTTCGATCTGCCGTGGATACCGCTCTATGGCGGGCTTTGCTTTGTCCTCCACCCCTATCTGGGCTGGACGCTGGTTGCCGGCGGAGCGGTCCTCGTCGTGCTGGCGCTGCTGACGGAAGTTCTTTCGCGCCGTCCCAGCACGGAACTGGCGCGCACGGGCGGGGAACGCGCATCCATGGTCGAGGCAGCCCGGCGCAATGCGGAGGCTGTCACCGCCCTTGGCATGGGCGGACGGGTTGCCGGTCTGTTCGAGCGTGTCACCGACCGGCATGTCGCCGCCAGCCTTGGCGCAGCAGATATCACCAGCACGCTTGGCGGTATCTCGAAGACGGTGCGTTTCATGCTCCAGTCCGCCATGCTTGGGGTGGGGGCATGGCTGGTGATGCACGATGAGGCATCATCCGGCGTTATGATCGCAGCTTCGGTGCTGAGCAGCCGGGCGCTGGCGCCGATCGAACTTGCCATCAACAGCTGGCGTCCCTTCATCGGTGCGCGGCAGGCCTGGGGGCGTCTGGTGGCGGGGCTGTCGGCTGAACAGTCCGCACCTTCCGTCGCGCCCGAGCGTCCGCACCGCGCGATGACGCTCGACCGTATCTCCATTGCGCCGCCCGGCAGCCAGACACCTACTGTGAGGGATGTTGCCTTCACGCTGGAGGCAGGGCAGGGGCTGGCGATCATCGGGCCTTCCGCTTCCGGAAAATCCACGCTCGCACGCGCTATGGTCGGTGTCTGGCCGGTTCTGCGTGGCAGCCTGAGGCTCGACGGGGCGACGCTGGACCAGTGGCCGGAAGAGGAGCGGGGAGCCATCGTCGGCTATCTGCCGCAAGACATCCAGCTTTTTGCCGGAACGGTGGCTGAGAACATTGCCCGCTTCGACCCTTCCATGACGGAGGATGCTGTGCGCGCGGCGGCGGCCGCTGCCGGTGCCTATGATCTGATTGTGGGACTTCCGAAGGGGTTCGATACGCCGATTGGCGAAGCGGGCGGTATCCTGTCCGGCGGCCAGAGGCAGCGGATCGCCCTGGCGAGGGCACTCTATCGCGACCCCTTCCTGGTCGTGCTCGATGAACCAAATTCCAGCCTCGATGCGGATGGCGATGCAGCGCTGACGGCGGCGATCGCCGGGGTGCGCGCGCGAGGCGGCATCGTCATCGTCGTGGCGCACCGGCCTGCCGCACTGGCGGGAATAGATCTGGTGCTCATTCTTGCCGAAGGGCAGATGCAGGCATTCGGGCCGAAGGACGAAGTGCTCCGAAAAAGCCTCGTTCCCGCCTCGCAGCCTGCTTCCCCTGTTGGTCCCGAAATGTCCGGATCCAAAAAGAGCGGCCCCAAAATCGTGAAGGCAGCAGCAGATGCGCGCGGTTAATGAAAACAGCCCCCATGGAGGCGCAGCAGGTGAAGAAGCTCGTCGCGCCGATCCGCGCCGGGATATCCGCCGCGCTTCGTTCTTTGGCATTGCAACCATTGGAATCCTGTTCGGAACGGTGGGCCTGTGGGCGGCGACGGCACCGCTGGCCGGCGCCGTCATTGCATCAGGCAAGGTGGTCGTTGAAAGCAATGTAAGGCGCATCCAGCATCCGTCCGGCGGCGTGGTCGCTGAAATCCGCGTCAGGGATGGCGACTATGTGCGGGCGGGCGATGTTCTGATCCGTCTCGATGAAACCAATGCGAAGGCAAGTCTGGCGCTGATCGATATCGAGCTTCTGCGCCTGCAGGCCCGCAAGGCCCGGCTGGAAGCGGAGCGCGATGGTCTTTCCCGTCTGGTTTTTCCGGAAGCCCTGCGCGACCGTGCCGATGACAAGGCTGTGATCGAAGCTGTCCGCAGCGAGGAGCGTCTGTTCGATATCCGCAAGGCCGCCGCCGACGTGCAGCGCTCCCAGCTTCGCGAGCGCATAGAACAGTCGAATGAGGAGATTACGGGGCTGGCTGCCCAGATAAATGCACGCAACAGGCAGACTGTCCTCATCGGTCAGGAGCTGGAAAGCGTCCAGAAGCTGTTTGACAACGACCTCGTGGCCCTGTCGCGGCTTACATCGCTCCAGCGCGAGGCTTCACGACTTGAAGGCGAGGCGGGCAGCCTTGTTGCAGATACGGCGCGCGCCAGAGGCCGCATCGCCGAGATCGAGTTGCAGATCATCCAGATCGACGAGGATCTGCGACGGGAAGTCTCCACGGAACTGCGCGATGTCGATGGCAAGATCGCCGATCTGCTGGAACGCCGCATTGCCGCGCGTGACCAGCTCGACCGTATCGAAATGCGCGCGCCGCAGGATGGTGTCGTTCATCAGCAGACGGTGCATACGATCGGCGGCGTCATCGGCCCTGCCGAGCAAATCATGCTGATCGTGCCGGAGACGGACGGGCTCGTCGTCGAAGCGCGGGTGGAGCCCGCCATGATCGACCGCCTGCATGTCGGGCAGAAGGCGATGGTGCTTTTCCCGGCCTTCGACAGCGCCACGACTCCGGAACTGGAAGGCAGCGTGGTGCATGTATCCGCCGATTCCAGCACCGATCAGCAGACCGGAGCATCCTACTATACGGTGCGTGTCGCTCTCGGAAAGGAGCAGGTTCAGCGTCTCAGCGGCAAGGAACTGTTGCCCGGCATGCCTGCGGAAGCCTTCATCCAGACCGGATCGCGCACGGCGTTTGCCTATCTGGTGAAGCCCGTGGAGGATCAGCTCGCCCGTGCCTTCCGCTACGATTGAAGACTTTTTCAGGACAGGGCTTCAAGCCTCCCTGTTCATGAAACGGCGTTTTCAGCCGGCAGCGGGTGCGGGTGCAGGGGATTGCGCCGGAAACTGGGCCGGAGACTGAAACGAGTCCAGAGCGCAGCGAAAGAATTCCGCGATCATCGGCAGCCGCCGCCGCTCGTCCAGGCAGACCACATATTCGTTGATGGGGAAACGTGCGTCCTGAAGCGGCAGGAAATGCAGGCGCGGATCATTGCCGAATTCGAGATCCGCAATCGCGCCGACCCCAAAGCCGGCGGCGACCGCATCGCGCACGCCTTCTCTGGTCGACACCTCGATTACGTCGCCCAGCGTCACGCCGTGCTCGGTAAGATTCTGTTCCAGCACCTCACGCGTGCGCGAGCCGCGTTCACGCAGCACGAAAGGCTGTCCCTCCAGATCTCCGATGCTGACGGATCCGCGCGGAACCCATGGATGGTCTTTGGGCAGGAACACGCCCACCTTCATGCTGGTGAGCGGCTGGCTGTGGAGGCGGGCATCCTTCGGAAGCTGGGCGGTGATGCCGACATCGACGCGGTACTGGATGATCTGCTCGATCACACTGTCTGAATTCTCAACCTGAATGGAAAAGGTGAGCCTCGGCCGCCGCCTTCGCAGCTCGCCCAGAATGGGAAGTGTGTGGGCGGTGCCATCGGCCGCCACCCGCAATCGACCTCCCTCGACCCGGCGGCTCTTGAGCATGGTGCCGGCTTCCGAGAGGGCCGAAAAAAGGCGCGAGGTGACTTTATAGAGCGCTTCGCCATCGGGAGTGAGGCTGACACCCCGCGGGCCCCTCTCGAACAGCGTGACGCCGGAGATCGCTTCGAGCTGGCGGACCTGCCCGGAAAGCGTTGACTGGCTCACCGCCATCTCGCGCGCCGCCTGCGAGTAGCCACCCGATGTCGCCACGAAATGAAATGCACGCAATTGTGTGACGGGTGCCATGGTCCAGACTCTGCCGGCTTGTTTCAGGGTCCGCCAGAAACGTATCCGGTACCGCCGGGCAACTGCTGCTGGCAGGACAATGCGTCTCCCTAGCCTCCGTATGCTGCGAATTTGTGACAAGGTGACGGTGGCAGGTCCTGCATCAAATTCAAATGGTTAGCCGGATAATTGGCTGATCGATGCCAATGCTGGGTATGGCAATTTTAGATGGCGCCGCACTGGCCGCTTTCAACGATCTGTCATGTTGGCTGCTTACCGCTGACAACGAATTTTAAACCACGTCGGACGCTCGCGTTCCTCGTGGCTGACTGCAACAACCCCAGGAGAGTTCCCATGGCTGTGATCAGCAATCGTATCCTCGACTATATTGCCAAGCGGGGGGCGGAAGACCGCGTCATCGATCTGTCGACCGTGTTTTCCGGCTCTGGCCTTACCTATACGGTGAGCAGCAGCGATCCGGGCATCGCCGATGTCGTCATCGAAGATGGCAAGCTCGTTATCGATTACACCGACGCGCTTGGCCACACCGACCTGAAGATCACCGCCACCGACGCCTCCGGTCACAGCGTTACCGACAATGTGCGCGTCCGCGTCGCCGGTGAGAACGCCTATACGATCGCCGTGCTGCCCGACACGCAGGACTATACGAATGCCTCGCGCGTCGGCACGTTCAAGACCATGACGCAGTGGCTGGTCGACAACAAGGACAGCCTCGGCATCCAGTTCGTCACCCATGTTGGCGACATCACCACCGAAAACAGCACCACCCACTGGGGATACGCAAAGGAGGCGCTGAGCATTCTCGACGGCGAGATCCCTTACGGCCTGACGCTGGGCAACCATGACGGCGTTTCGGGCAACTTCGATTCCAGCCGCATCAACAGCTACTTCTCCATCGAGGATCTGAAGGCCGCCAATGGCGAGCATTTCGGCGGGGCCTACGATCAGGAGCCGACGCTTTCCAACAACACCTACTCGACCTTCACCGCTCCGGACGGAACCAAGTGGATGGTGCTGAACCTGGAGTTCGGTGCGCGCGCAGATGTGCTGCGCTGGGCCGGCGAAGTGATCGAGGATCACCTCGATCACCGTGTCATCCTCACCAACCACTCCTACATGACCTGGGCCGGCCGTCACGACGCCACCGGCGCGCCGCTCTATGATGAGGGAACCGGCTACGATTACGGCCTCGGCAACTCGAAAGAGGCGGCCAGCGACGGCGAGACCATGTATCGCCAGCTCGTGCAGAAATATCCGAACGTGACGTTCACCTTCTCCGGTCACATCTTCGGTGACGGCGCCGAGACGCTGGTTTCGTACGATCAGTTCGGCAATCCGGTTTACCAGATGATGGTGAACTATCAGAACGGCGTTTCAACCGAGATCACGGGCAATGCCGGGCAGGCCAGCGGCAGCGCCGGCGGCAATGGTGCCATCCGCCTGCTGACCATCGACCCTGAAACCGGCTCGATCTACACCTCGACCTACTTCGCGGCGCTCGACGATTACATGGACAGCGTCCGTGGCGACGGGGAACTCGACCGTGATGGCCTGACCGGCCCCTATCGCGGCCATCAGGAAACCATCACCGGTGTCTATCTTGGCCCGCCGGAGGTGCCCGCGATCGCCAAGGCCGGCAACGATCAGTTCGTTTCGGCGCAGGAAGGCGAGGAAAAGGCCCTTGTTACGCTTGAGGGCAACCTCACCCTCAACCCCGCCGATGACGATGATCTGAGCTATGTCTGGACCGATGAGGACGACAACGTCGTGGCCATTGGCGCCACGCCTTCGCTTGAACTGGATGCCGGCCAGCACGCCTTCACGCTCACCGTTACCGACAGCGCCGGTCGCGTTTCCGCGGATCAGGTGCGCGTTGTCGTCTCCAACGGAAACACGCTTCTCGTCGATAACTTCAATGACGGCGCTGCCGAAGGCTGGGGTCTTCCCGGTCAGGCCGTGAATGTCAGCACCGGCGCCCCCTCGGATTACGGCATTCCCGGCCTTCCTGCCGGCCAGACGGCAGCCGTCATTGCGGATGATTTCGCGTTCGTTCCGAAGGCGACTGCCAGTCAGGGCATCAGGGTCGCGCCTGCGTTCCAGCTTGCCGAAGGCCAGTCGACGCTCGGCTCCTATTCGATCGTTCTCGACCTGTATGTTCCGGCCTACAGCGGCGGCAGCAACTATACCGGTCTGCTGCAGATCGACGGCGGTGCGAGCGATGCCGACGCCGAGATGTTCATTCGAAAGAGCGGTTCGTCTGCCGGCATCGGCACGATGCAGAACTATCAGGGCAGCTTCACCTATGATGCTTGGCACCGCGTTGCCTTCACCTTCGTGAAGAATGCGGACGGTTCCGTCACCATCGGCAAATATATCGACGGTGCGCTCGCCGGCAGCCAGACGCTTTCCGCCAGCGGCGCCGCACGCTATGAACTCGACCCCTCCAAGGGGCTCACGCTGCTTGCCGACAATGACGGCGAAACCAACAACGCCTACATCTCCAGCGTGCTCGTGACCGATCACGTGTTCACCGCAGCCGAGGTTGCCTCGCTGGGTGGCGCGAAGGCTGGCGGTATCGTCTCGACGGCGCCGAGCGACAATTCGGTTCAGTTCGATTTCAATGCCGCCACAGCGCAGGAGCCGACCATCGGCAATGGCGTCCTGACGGTTCTTGGTGGCCAGCAGGTTACTTATGACTCGGTCGCCGATTTCGCGATCCCGGCCCTGCCGCAGCCTGCCGTCGGCAGCGGCGACGGTGCCGACGTGACCTATGTTCCGGGCCTGACCGCCACGCAGGGGCTGCTGCTGCAGCCGGCTGCTTCGGTGCCGGCCGGTACGGTCGTCAAGTCCTACACTCTGGCCTATGACCTGCTGGTCCCGTCGACCGGCGGAAACTGGTTCTCTTTCCTGCAGACGGATCCGACCAACGGCAGCGACGCGGAACTGTTCCTGCGCAAGAGCGGCAGCACCGGCGGCATCGGCATCAACTCCGATTACGAGGGCAGTTTCAAATATGATGTCTGGCAGCGGGTGGTCTTCACGATTACGGAGAATGCCGGCAGCGTCGTGATCAACAAGTATATCGACGGTGTGAAGGTTGGCGATACGGTGATGAGCGGCAGCAATGCCGGGCGCTATGCCATCGACCTCTCCAAGGGTATTCTGCTGTTTGCCGACGAGAACGGCGAGACCTCTCCGGCATATGTGTCGAGCTTCCTGTTCACCGACAAGGTGCTGAGCGATGCCGAGGTAGCGGCGCTGGGCGGCGTCACCGCCGATGGCATTCTGGACGAGCAGCCCACGCCTTATTCGGTGCAGATCGATTTCAGCAAGCCGGACTTCCCGGATGTCTGGGGGAATGCTTCGCTGGTGCCTTCACAGCTCGGCACGAGCATCGGCAATTTTGTCGTCAAGGGCACGGTTCACTCCCGCGTCGATGCGGAAGAAGGACAGGCCGCTCCTGAAGGACGCCTCTACCAGCAGTCCGACTCCGCCGACAATATTCTGGTGTGGGCCGGGCAGGGTTCGCAGAACTGGTCCGATTATGTTTACGAGGCCACGCTGCATGCCACAGACAATGACGGGATCGGTGTCGTCTTCTACTACACCGACGCCAGCAACCACTATCGCGTTGTGCTTGACGCAGAGACCAATACCCGCTCGCTGATCAAGGTCCAGAACGGTACAGAAACCGTGCTTGCCCGCGAGAATGGCGGCACGCCATGGAGCCGTGACTTCCAGATCAAGGTCGTGGTGGTCGATGACCAGATCAGCGTGTTCCTCGACAACAGCAGCCTGTTTGGCGAAGTCGTCGACCCGTCGCCGCTGGCGGCCGGAACCGTCGGCTTCTACTCCAACAACCAGCGCAGCTCGCAGTTCGACAATGTCACCGTCAACAAGGTGGCGCTGACGGCCCATGCCGGCGACAAGCTGCGTCCGATCGACCTGGATGGCGACGGCAAGGTCGTGGTGGAGCTGGATGGTGAAGGCAGCTACGGTCTCGGTGAGATCGTCAGCTATGTATGGACCGATGCCGACGGCAACATCGTGGCAACCGGCGAGAAGGCGGAAGTCGAGCTTTCGGCAGTGAAGCAGACCCTCACCCTTACGGTGACCGACGCTTCCGGCAGAACCGCGACCGACAAGGTCACGGTGGACGCCATCTCGAAGGATCGCGTGATGCTCTCCGAGAATTTCGGCGGTGAGGATTTCGCGCGCTGGACCATCGTCGACGAAGGCGAAATGGGCGGTGTGGGTCCGGATGGCAAGTCCTCGCAGTGGGAGCTGCGCGACGGTGCGCTGGTCCAGCTTTCCGACATCAAGAGCCGCCAGCTCACCTGGAGCGGTGCCTCCAGTTCGGACCCGTGGAAGAAGGGCTGGAGCCCGCTGGGTGACGGCGTCAACGTCCTGCGCAAGGGCACCTATGCCCTTTACAATGACGAGGCCGCCAAACTGTGGAAGGATTACGCCGTAGAGGCGACGATCCAGACGCCGGACAATGGCGCCCTTGGACTGCTGTTCTATTATCAGGACGCCAACAACTACTATAAGCTCGAACTGGACGCGAACGGCGACTACGACCGTTCGGCCAGCAATGGCGCGGGAAGCCTGTTCCAGCTCATCCAGGTGAAGGACGGCGTCGAGAAGTATCTCAACCAGTTCCCTGCCAAATATACGGTGGGCGAGGAGCTTCAGCTTCGCGTCGAGGTGAAGGACGGCAAGATCCAGTCGTATGTGAACGGCATGGCGCTGTTCGCCTACGCCATCGAGGATCGTGCCCAGACGCAGGGAACGATCGGTCTGTTCTCATGGGACAGCGCCGGTGTGTCCTTCGACGATGTGGTCGTCTATGACCTGTCTGGTGAAACCACCCAGCCGGGCGGAGACCCGATCCTCGGCACGGCGGGCGATGACGTGATCGCCGGTACGGCCGGCGACGACATCGTCTATGCCGGAGCCGGTGATGATGAAGTGCGCGGCGCTGCCGGCAATGACATCATCTACGGTGAGGCGGGTGACGACACGCTCTACGGCGATGAGGGGAATGACCTTCTGATCGGCGGTGAGGGTGATGATCGTCTTTTCGGCGGCGCCGGCAACGATGTGCTGCGCGGAGATGCCGGAGACGACCTGCTCGATGGTGGCGAAGGCATCGATACTGCCGACTACAGCTCCGATACGGCGGGCGTGACTGTCGACCTGTCGGCCGGCGAGGCCGAAGGCGACGATGCCGGTTATGACGAACTGGTTTCGATCGAGAACGTCATCGGCGGTTCGGGCAACGACACGCTTATCGGCGACGACCGTGACAACATCCTCGTTGGTGGTGCCGGCGACGACCGGCTCTACGGCGGTGCCGGAAACGACGTCCTCATCGGCGGTGAAGGCGACGACTATATCGACGGCGGTGAAGGCTTCGACACGCTCGACGTGTCGGCTGCGACCGGCCCCGTCAGCGTCGACTTCTCGACCGGCCGCGTCTCTGGAGCCGGGATCGGAACCGACACCTTCGTCAACATCGAAAAGCTGCGGTTCGGTTCGGGTGACGATGTCGTCACCGGCGGCAATGGCGATGATGCGCTCGACGGCGGTGCCGGAAACGACACGCTCAAGGGCGGTGCCGGAAACGACACGTTGTGGGGTGGCGAAGGCAACGACGACCTCGACGGCGGTTCGGGCGACGACATCATCTACGGTGGCGCCGGCAACGATGCCATCAAGGGCGGCTCCGGCAACGACAGGATCGATGGCGGTGACGGCGACGACGTGATCGAAGCAGGCTCGGGAGACGATGTGATCCTTGGCGGCGCCGGTAACGATGTGATCGACGGTGGTTCGGGCAATGACCGGATCGAAGGCGGCGCGGGCGACGACATCCTGTCGGGCGGCTCGGGTCATGACGTCTTCGTGTTCGCGGCCGGCTTCGGCAAGGATACGATCACCGACTTCCGCACCATGGGTTCAAGCTCGGATGTGCTGGAATTCTCGGTCGATGTGTTCGCCGACTTCGATGCGGCAATGGCCGCTGCCGAGCAGGTCGGTTCGTCAACGGTGTTCACCATCGATGCCGATACATCGCTGACCCTGAAGGGCGTTCAGCTCTCCACTCTGTCGAACGACGACTTCAGGTTCGTCTGAGCCGGAGCTTCAGAATAAACAAAGAAAAACCCCGCCGATCTTTCGGCGGGGTTTTTCTTTGAGAAGAAAGAAACAGGCCTTCCTTTTTAGCTCTTAGTCGTCGTTGCAGGCCAGTGAGCGGCAGCCCAAAAAGTGCGGCGGCCGGACAGGATCAGTCGTGGCTGGCCTCCGCTTCGTCCTCGCTTTTGCCCCTGCGCCAGTAAGACACCACAAGCTGCTCGGCCTTGCCCAGCCCCTTTTCCTTGCGCAGAAAGGTTCGGATCGCCCTGAAGGCCTCGAACTCGCAGGCCGCCCAGGCATAGACCGTGCTGCCGTCCTGCGGGAAAGCGGTCTCGCGCACCGCGTCATAGAGCAAGGTCGTCGTGCCGGCGGCCCTGCCGTCGCGATGCAGCCAGCGGACCGAAACGCCGGCAGGCAGGCGCAGCGCCTGCTCCTCAGCCGCGTCCGCTACCTCGATCAGAGCCACGCCGCGCGCCGTGTCCGGCAGCGTTTCCAGCATGCGCCCGATGGCCGGGAGCGCTGTCTCGTCGCCGGCGAACAGATACCAGTCGGCCGGCTTCAGTCCGCCGCCGCCCGGGCCGACGACGCCGACCTGCTCGCCCACGCGGGCGCGCGCCGCCCATGCCGAACCCGGCCCCGCATCGGCATGGATGACGAAATCGATATCCATGGTCCCGGCCGCCCGATCGAGCGAGCGCACCGTGTATTTGCGCAGTTGTGGCCGGTGGGTGCCGGCGGGCCAGCGCACCAGCCCGTTGCTGCCCACGCTCGGCCATTGCGGGGCAACGGCATCGGGGTGCTGGATGATGACGCGCAGGTGCAGCGCCTGCAAGGTGTCGAACCGGGCGAGATTGTCGCCGGCGAGCGTGATGCGGCGCATGTGCGGGGTGACGTCGCGCACGGCCACAACCTCCAGTACGTCGAAATTGGGCGGCGCGGCAAGCTGCGTGCCATCGCCCGTCCACGCGATTTCAGGCGTCTCGTCGCCGGCGAATTCGATGATGTGCGAGGCGATGCCCATCTTGATGAAATAGAGCGATTGCAGGTCGGCGGCCTCGGCGCGCACGACGATGCTGTCGTCCTCCTGCCGGAAGCTGCTGGTCGCCATGTCCATGGCCACCACCCAGGTGTCGCCGCTCAGCGTGATCTCGGCCCCGTGCTCCTTCAGGTGTTCGCACACCGGGCCGATGATGGCCCCCGGATCGTCCAGTCTGATACGCGCCTCGGCGACAAAACCGCTCATGAAAACTCCGTTCAGGCAACTGTGACTATTGCTGCGGCGGCTGACCGCCGGCGTCGAGGCTGATCCAGTAGGTGCCCGCAATCGGCAGCGCTGAAAAGCGCCGGTTGATCTCGTCGAGCGTGCTGGCCGGATCTATGTCGTGGAACAGATCGGGATGGATCCAGCGCGCGAAGGCGTCGATGACGACGATGTTCAGCGCCCCGTTCAGCGGCATCCACACCCCGTGCGCGCGGCCCTCCGCCACGGCCCGCAGGTCGCGGACCACCGGCCGCAGCACGACCGCCTGCAGCGAGGCGAGCGCCTGTTCGGGGGCGCGGCCGGTGCCAAGCACCAGTCCGCCGCTCGCTTCCAGATAGGCGCCGCCGGTGCCGATATAGACATCGGGATCGGCCTGCAGCACATATTCGGCGCTGAGTTCCCCGATGGTGCCGGGTATCACCTCGGCCCCGATATTGTGGCCCCCGGCGAACTCGATCAGATCGCCGATGCCCACGCTCTTGCCCGTCGAGGCGCAGCAGCCGCCTTTGCCTGCGTGGGCCTCCAGCAGCACGCGCGGCCGCCTTGCGGGACCGGCGGCGGCAAGCCGCGACCGGATCTTTTCGACATGCGCCTCATAGAAGGCGAAGAAGCCGGCCGCCCGCTCGCTGTTTCCCGTGAGTTGCGCCAGCAACCTCAGTCCTTCCAGCGGATCGGCCGCACGGATCTGCGGCGCGATGTCGATGATGGCGACCGCGATGCCGGCTGCCTCCAGCTTGTCGACGACCGAGCGGTCGTTGGCATAATAGGGATGCAGCAGCACGAGATCGGGCTCAAGCGCGATGACACGCTCGACCGGGAAGCCACCGGCCCATGTGCCCTTCAGCACCGCAATGGCGTCAATGGCCGGGGCGGTGGCGCGGAAGGATGCCATGGTGTCGGCGTCTATGCGCGCGGGGTTCCACGCCACCACCCGGGCGACGGGCTGCGGATCGATCAGGGCCAGCCCGATCATGTCCGAGCCTTCCGAGAGCACGATGCGCCGCGCCGGTTCCGACAGCTTGACCTTGCGGCCGGCCTGATCGGTTATGCTGATCCCGGTGGCGGTGGCGGTGGCGGTGGCGGTGGCGGGCGGTGCCGATGCCAGCACCAGCAACGCCGCGGCAAACAGCCAGTGAAGGCCGGCGCGTACACTCACCAGCGATATCTCATCGTCGCCAGCGCCGAGCGGCCTTCGCCATAGACGCAGGAGCCGTAGCCGTTGCAGGCCGCGACATATTTCTTGTCGAACAGGTTGTTGATCTTCACGTCCAGGCGCAGCCCCTCCAGGCCGGGGTTCTTTCTGCCGAAATCATAGCCGAAGGCAAGATCGACCAGCGTGTATCCCGGCACCTTCGAGGGCAGCCCGGCGATCCATTCATTGGTGTCGGTGCCGAAGGAGGGGCCGATATGGCGAACGCCGCCGCCGAGGTTGAGCCCCTCCAACGTGCCGCTGCCGAAGGTATAGGACGCCCACAGCGAAGCCATGTGCTCGGCCACGCCCACCGGCCGCTTGCCGATGAGTGCGGCATTGTCGCTTTCGGTGATCTCGACATCGGTGAAGCTGTAGGCGGCAATGAGGTCCAGCCCGTCCAGAATGCTGGCGCGGGCCTCGGCCTCGAAGCCCTTCGACACCACCTCGCCGTTTTGCGTGATGCACCGGTTCTGCGGCAGGCCCGGGCAGACATGGCTGATGTCCGGGTCGGTGGCGGTCACGTTGTTCTTGGCGATGTGAAAGGCGGACAGGGTGAGCGAGGCGTCATAGCCTTGCGGCTCAAACTTCAGCCCGGCCTCGAACTGCCTTCCCTTCATCGGCTTCAGGGCGTTCTGATGATAATCCATGCCGAGCGCCGGCTCGAAGGAGGTCGAGTAGCTGACATAAGGCGCCAGACCGTTGTCGAACAGGTGAACCAGCCCGATGCGGCCGGTGAAGGCGTTGCTGTCGGCTTCGGACCTGCCGCCATTGGCACCCGTGACCATGTTGGTGATCTGCGACTTCGATTTTGCCCAGTCGTGGCGGCCGCTCAGCCACAGGCGCCAGTTGTCGTAGGAAATCTGGTCCTGCACATAGAGGCCGACCTGATCGAGCGGCTCCTTGCGGTCGAAGGTGAGCGTGACAGGCGTGATCGGAATGCCGTAGACCGGGTTGGTCCAGTCGATCGACCCTGCCGCACCCTGACCATAGTTGAACTTGTTGCGATAGCGCTGATAGTCCAGCCCGGCGAGCAGCGTGTGGTCGAGGGCGCCGGTGGCGAACTTCGCCTGAACCTGATTGTCGACCGAGAAGCTGCGGTCCTCATGCACCGAATAGGCGGCGTTGCGGTTGATCGTCCTGCCGTCGGCGGCAAGGCTCAGATAGTTCACGCTCTTGATGTCGTCTTCCATGTAGGCGTAGCGCAGGTTCTGGCGCACCGTCCAGGTCTCGTCGAAGCTGTGCTCGAACTGGTAGCCGATATAGGCCTGCGTGCGCTCGAAGCGGTTGTAGTTGGGGTCGCCCTGAAAGAAATGACGCGGAATCTGGCCATAGGGGCCCGGCAGCACGGTGCCGACCGGCGGCAGGAACGCCGCGTCCGAAGTGCGCGGATCATGCTGGTAGAGCGCATGAACGGTCAGCGAGGTGTCCGCATCCGGCGCCCATGTCAGCGACGGCGCGATCAGCACCCGCTCGTCGTCCTGAAAGTCGATCTGGGTTTCGCCGACCCGTCCCATCCCGGTCAGCCGGTAGAGCAGCGTCGCATCCTCGTTGAGCGGGCCGGTGAAGTCGAAGCCGCCCTCGACCCTGCCGTAGCTGCCCACCGAGGTAAAGACCTCGTTGCGGGCGACGTCCGACGGCTGCTTCGACACCATGTTGACGAAGCCGCCCGGCGTCGCCTGTCCGTAGAGAACCGAGGACGGACCACGAAATGTCTCCACCCGCTCCAGCAGATAGGGATCGACCTGGATCGAGGTGCGCGGGCCATGGTGCCATTTCAGGCCGTCGAGATAGGTCGCATAGGTCGCGGCGGCTGAAAAGCCGCCGAAGCCGCGGATGAACACCGGGTCGAAGCGCTTGCTCTGCAGGCCCGCGGTTCCGGTCAGCACGCCCGGCGTGTAGCGCAGCGATTCCGAAACCGTGGTGGCGCTCTGGCGGTCCATCTGCTCGCGCGACACCACCGAAATGGATTGCGGCGTCTCGATGAGGGCGGCATCGGTCTTTGAGGCGGTGGCCGAGCGTCGAGCCACGATGCCGCCGACCGGACCCAATGCGGTTTCGGCCTGGCCCTCGACATTGACCGTGTCCAGAACCACGGAGCCGTCGGGGTTCGTGCGTGCGCCCGCTGCAGCGGCGGCGGGATCGTGAATGGTCACCGCATTGGCGCTGGTGAAGGCATAGCGCAGGCCCGATGTCGCCAGCAGCCGCGCCAGCGCCTGCTCGCTGGTCATTGTGCCGCGCACGGCCGGGGCCGTGGTGCCGGAGGCGATCGCCGTGCGGTAGGCGATCTGCAGCCCGCTCTGCCCTGCAAGCGCCCGCAGCGCCTGGCCGAGCGGCTGTCCTGGAATGTTGAAATCATGCGTGCCTGCCGTCTGCGCGGCTGCCGGCGCGACCGCCGCAACCGGGGGCAATGCGACCACGCACAGTGCCGTTCCCACCAGAAGGTGGCGCAGAAACCCGCCGCGCCCCGCCTGGAAACCCCTCTTCCCTACCCCGTACGTCATGATCGAATCCCAAACCCTTCGTTTTCAGAAAAAGACCTTTCACAAGGTCCGCCGAAGGGTGTGGGTGGTTCTTTGCCTGAACCCTTCACCCCTATGACGGGTGAAACGCTGCTTTGCCTAAAGACGGAGATGAAGTTTTTTTGGAGGAAAACTCCCGTCAGGAGATCAGCACCATGACGCGCGGAATGCGGCGCACGGTGAGGCCCTGTGTCCGGGCCAGCGCCTGCATGGCCGCGAACGCCTCGCTGGTGGAGAAGATGGCGCTGACCGGCACGTTGCCGTCGACGCCCGGCCGCATCACGATCCGCTCCGGCATATAGCGCGCCAGTTCGGCCACGGCGCTGGCGAAAGGCCGCCCCTCGAAAATCACCCTGCCGGACCGCCAGGCAAGCACGGTTTCCGTGTCGACCGCCACCACCGGCTGCGGCGCGCCGCCCTCGGCATAGGCCGTCTGCTCGCTGGCGCCGAGCTCGACGCGGCGTGGGGCCGCCTCCGCCCTGTCTTGAGCCGCTGCCGGCCCCGACACAAGCACACGCCCCTCGCTGACGGTGACGGTCGCCATGCCGTCGAGGGCGCTGACGGTGAAGGTGGTGCCCAGCGCATCGCTGTTGCCGCCGAGCGCCGCAACCCGGAACAGGGAGCCCTCGTCGCGTCTGACCTGGAACTCGGCTTCGCCCCGGAGCAGCTTCACCAGCCGCATCTGCGGGCTGAAGTCCACGGCGATGGCGCTGTCTGTGTTGAGGACGGCGATGGAGCCGTCCGGCAGGTTCACCTCAGCCCGGTCGCCGACGCCGGTGGTGAAATCGGCGTTCCACCAAAGCTCCATGCGCGGAAGCGCCACGATGGCGAGGCCTGCCGCCGCTGCTGCCCCGCCGCCGGCCAGCACAGCGCGGCGGCTGATGGCTGTCCGGCGCGGCGGCCTGAACGGCAGGACGTCGCCCCGTGGCTCCTCCAGCCCCTGCAATTGCTGCCAGAAGGCGCGCTCGCGCTCGAAGGCCAGCCGGTGCTGCGGCGAACGCTCGCGCCAGGCCTTGAAGCGGGTTAGCTCCGCATCGCTGACATTGCCGGAGGTGAGCCGCACGATCCAGTCGCGGGCATCGAGAGCGGCCCCCCGGTCGTCGTCAGCGTTTTTGTCTGCCTCGTCCATGTGCCGATAGCGAAGGTTGCCGGATCCCAACGTACTGACTGTACGCTTCTACCCAAGTTGACGCGCAAGGATAGGCTTTGCCTAAACAGATCTGCAAAAGAATCAGCCGGCGAAATCGTCGCGCAGCCGCGCCAGCCGTTCCAGCGCACGGCGCACATGGTAGTAGACCGCCTCATCGGTGATCCCCATCTGCTCGGCAATGCGCCGGTGAGGAATGCCGTCGATGCGGTTCATGAGGAAGATGCGGCGCGTCTTCTCCGGCAACTCGTCGAGCGCGGCCCGCACGGCATCGAGATTTTCGCGGCCGATCACGGTGCGTTCGGGCGACACCTCGTCGATGCCCTCCCACAGGAGGCCGGAAACCTCGCGGTCGATCTCCGACCGGCGCCGTTCCTTGCGCAGATGGTCGCTGACGGTATTGCGCGCCACCTGGGCGACAAAGCCGGCCGGGTTGTCTATCGCCGCAGCGGTGCGTGCCTTTTCGAGCTTCACCCATGTGTCCTGAACGAGATCCTCGGCCGTGGCCGCGGAACGAACGCGGGCGAGTGCCGCCGCTTCGAGGCGCGGCCGCATCTTCACGAAGGCGGCCATCAATCGCTTGAGGTCGAGCTTTTCCACGCCAGCCTTGCCGGAAAACACACAATGATCCGGCAGACCTAAAGGAGCCGGCAAACTGGCGCAATGGCGAGTGACTGTGTGGTTGCAGGGTCTTGCATAAAACCTGTTCCTGAAACTCAGGTTTAGTGCTTGATTTTATTGGGTTCACGGCAGACACCGCTGTCCTTCAGTGTTTCTGCATGCCGCGCGCAGTCTGTTCCATTTTTCACCCCCAGTTGCCGAACAGCAACAAAATGACGGTTCAAAGTGCTGAAAGTCGACATCACGCGGTCCGCCGGAGAACGCCCGAAAGAGCAATTGCTATGGAACATGGCCTTGCGGGAAACAGCATGTGATGTTGCTGAAGCTGAACCACAGCTGATAGGGCGGGCTTCATGATGTATTCGATGCGTCAAACCCGCTGCGAAGCCATTTTCGCCGGTTTCAGCAGGCTGGCCGGAAATGAATCGAGCGCTGCCCGGGCAAAATTGGCCATTGCAGAAGGCGATGGCTCTATGGTTAGGGTTGCAGCCGTCCACATCCGGGTTGCTTCCGAAGGTTCGCTCATGTTCCTGCCCGGAGTAAAACAGGCAGCATGCAGCGCCCGGAAGGTTGTTCCATGATCCGCATTCCCGTGTCTCTTTCAAGCGTGCCGGCCGCATCCTGCGCGCCGGTGACCGGCGGTATCCGATGACAGCACCCGGCGCGCTGGAGCCCGTCAGCACCGACGGCGGCAGGCAGGTACTGGAAGTTCATGCCCGCCTCATGCGGCGACGCGGGTTTCTGGTGGCACTCATGGCGGTCATGACCCTTCTGGCGATCATGCTCGACATGACCACCGGTCCTTCGGGCATGGGATTGAGCGAGCTCTGGAAAGTCGTCACCGGGCATCCCGACACCACCCGCGCCATGGAGGTGATCTTCTGGAACGTGCGGCTGCCCATCGCCATGATGGCGGTGCTGGTGGGGGCGGCGTTGTCTCTGGCCGGCGCGGAGATGCAGACCGTTCTCGACAATCCGCTGGCCAGTCCTTTCACATTGGGTGTCTCCTCCGCCGCATCGCTGGGCGCATCGCTTGCCATCATTCTCGGCCTCGGGCTTCCCTTCGTTCCGCCGCACATGATCATCGCCGGCAATGCCTTCGTCTTCGCGCTCGGCTCGGTGCTGCTGCTCCAGTATCTGGCGCGCGGTGGCGGTGGCATCGAGACGCTCGTGCTGTTCGGCATCGCGCTGGTCTTCACCTTCAATGCGCTGGTGGCGCTGGTGCAGTTCATGGCTTCGGCCGACGCACTCCAGCAGCTTGTGTTCTGGAGCATGGGCAATCTCGGCGCGGCCAGCTGGGAAACGGTGGCGGTGCTGGGTCTCGTCACGGTGCTGCTGTTCCCGTTTTCGCTCGCCTCGTCGTGGAAAATGACGGCGCTTCGGCTTGGTGAAGAGCGCGCGGCAAGCTTCGGTATCGACGTTGGCCGCCTGCGGTTCTTCTCTCTGCTGCGCGTCAGCCTGCTTGCAGCCACCGCTGTCGCCTTTGTCGGAACCGTCGGTTTCATCGGCCTTGTCGGTCCTCATATCGCCCGCCTGATGGTGGGCGAGGACCACCGCTTCCTTTTGCCGGCAAGCCTGTGCAGCGGGGCGCTGGTGATGTCGCTCGCCTCCGTTGCATCAAAGACGCTGGTGCCGGGCATGCTGCTGCCGGTCGGCATCGTCACATCTCTGGTCGGTCTGCCGATCTTCTTCGTCCTGATCCATCGGAGGCGCAGGCGTCCATGAGCAATAAGTCCCTGCACATCAGCGGGCTGACGGTGAGCTACGGCCGCCGTGCGATCATCCGCGACCTGCACGTCTCGCCCATACAGGCAGGCGGGATCACCGCGCTGGTCGGACCCAACGGCGCCGGCAAGTCAACGCTGCTGAGGGCTATCGCCGGCCTTTTGCCGGCCTCCGGCAAGGTGTGGCTGAACGGGCAGAACCTGCTTGCCATGTCGCGCCAGCAGCGTGCCGCTTATGTCGGCTTCATGCCGCAGTCGCTGCCGGCCGGAGTGGGGCTGAGTGTTCTGGAAACCATCGTCACGGCCCTCAAGGTGGCCTCGCCGACGGGAAACGAAAAGCTGCTGCGTCGCAGGGCGGTCGCGGTTCTGGAACGGCTGAACGCTGTTCATCTCGCGCTTGAGCCGCTTGATCGCCTTTCCGGTGGACAAAGGCAGATGGCCGGACTCGCACAGGCGCTGGCACCTGATCCTGAACTGCTGCTGCTCGACGAGCCGACCAGTGCGCTGGATTTGCGGCACCAGTTCCACATCATGCGCACCGTGCGGGAACTCACCCGCTCGGGGCGCTCCGCCGTCATCGTGCTGCACGATCTGGCGCTGGCGGCCGAGTGGGCCGATACGGTGGTGGTGATGAGCGGCGGCGGCCTTTACGTGGAGGGCAGGCCGACGGATGCCGTTACACCCGTCATGTTGAGGGATGTATACGGGGTTGTCGCCGATGTCGTGGCGCTTCCCAGCGGCTCGCTGCGCATCGATATCAGGGATCTGACGGATAATGGCGCCGCGGCGCGACAAGCAGCCGGAGACGCAGCATGAACGGGCATTTTCCACTGATGGCCGAGGCAACGGTCGCGATCGCCGATGCCGCCCGCTACATTCCCGATATCGCCGGGCATCTGGAAAGCCATGGTGCGCGCGCATCATCGCAGGGAGAAGCGACGGTTCTGGATTTCGATTTCTGCCGTGGCGTGCTGTCGCCGCAGGAAGGATCGCTGCATCTGCGCGCCGAAGCGGCAGACAGAAGCCTGCTTCAGGAAATCAAGATGGAACTGGCCGAGCATGTCGTGGAATTCACCGGCGTTTCGGCGAGCGATATCGTCTGGACCGGAGACAAAAGCGAAAGCGGGGCGCCACCCAATTTCCGGCTGATGCGGGTGGTCAGCACCAGACGCATCACGCCGCACATGCAGCGCATTCGCCTGGCAGGTGAAAATCTGCTCCGGTTTTCGGGGCTCGGCAACATCCACTGCAAGCTGCTGGTGCCTCCGGCAGGTGTGGAGCCTGAGTGGCCGGCTCTCGATGCGCAGGGCAGCTTCCGCTGGCCCGGTGGGCCCGGCAAGCCGTCGGTGCGAAAATACACGATCCGTTCCGTGGATGCGCAAGCAGGAACGCTCGACATCGATCTGGTTGTGCATGGCGACGAAGGGCCGGGCTCGGCGTGGGCGATCGCCGCGAAGCCGGGCGATCTGATCGGAATGGTCGGTCCGGGTGGCCGGGGAATCCGGCAGGCCGGCTGGCATCTTCTGGCAGGCGATGAAACTGCATTGCCTGCCATCGCGCGCGCCCTTGAGAACCTGTCGCCCGACAGCCGCGGCGTGGCCCTGATCGAAGTGGCGGACAGCGCCGAGGAGCAGGATATCGTTCTGCCGCAAGGCTTCGAACTGAAATGGCTGCACCGAAACGGCGCGGCCGCGGGAACGACCACGCTGCTTGCGGATGCGGTGCGGTCAGTGGCGGTGCCTGCAGGTGAAGAGCGGGTGTTCGTCTGGGCCGGTTGCGAATTTTCGGCCTTCAGGGACATACGCTCCCATGTGCGCAACGTGCTCAAGCTTGGAAAGGAACAGCACCTCGTCACCTCCTATTGGCGTCGCGGCATCAGCGAGGATGGTGCCAGCCGTCTGGACGCCGTCTCGACTGTGGTCACGAAGATCGGAAAACGTCTCGGCCTGCCGGTGGGAGACTGAGGTTCCGGCCTGAAAGTCTGCATCGATCGCACAGGCTCTCATACATTCCGTAGCAGGCATGGCTTCCAGAGCATCATGCGGGATCAGATGGTAGCCATAGGCTCCGCTGTCCCGACGACGGGGCAGGGTGCCGCACCTGTGCATGGCAGACGTCCGTCCGGCCACGCATTGTGCTACTGCAGGCTGAACCGATATGCATGAACGATCCCCTCCGTTAATTTCCGGCACAGAAGAACATGGCTGCCTCCTCCCTCGAAATTCTCAAATCCGTCTACGGCTATGACGCGTTCCGGGGTCCGCAAGCGCGGATCGTGGAGCATGTTATTGCGGGCAACAACGCCTTCGTGCTGATGCCGACAGGTGGCGGCAAGTCGCTGTGCTATCAGATTCCGGCGATCGCCCGTCCGGGTCTGGGGCTCGTCGTTTCGCCGCTGCTGGCGCTGATGGCCGATCAGGTGGCCGCACTCCGACAGGCTGGTGTCCGGGCGGCCGCGCTCAATTCCGATCTCGGACCGGATGAGAGGCGCGAGCTGTGGCAGTCCGTCAGCACCGGCGGGCTCGACCTTCTCTATGTCGCGCCCGAAACGCTGCTGCGGCCGGACGTTCTTGACCGGCTCGACGGGGTGAAGCTGTCGCTGATTGCCATTGATGAGGCCCATTGCCTCTCGCAATGGGGGCATGATTTCCGCCCCTCCTATCGCCAGCTCGATGCGGTCGTGCAGCGCTTTGCCGACACGCCGCGCATGGCGCTGACAGCCACGGCCGATGAGCCGACGCGTGCCGAAATCCTGACGCATCTGAACATTGCCGGGACCGATGCCTTCATTGCCGGGTTCGACCGGCCCAACATTCGCTACGCCATCGAGGAAAAGGACAATCCGCGCGCCCAGCTTAAGGATTTTCTCCGCCGCCACGAGGGCGAGAGCGGCATCGTCTACTGCCTGTCGAAGCGCAGGACCGAGGAAACCGCCGCATGGCTGCGGGATCAGGGCTATGATGCGCTGGCCTATCATGCCGGCATGGACAAAGCCGCGCGCGAGGCCAACCAGACGCGTTTCCAGCATGGCGAAGCGGTGGTGATGGTGGCCACCATCGCCTTCGGCATGGGCATCGACAAGCCGGACGTGCGCTTCGTGGCCCATATCGATCTGCCATCCAGCATCGAAGCCTATTATCAGGAAACCGGTCGCGCCGGGCGCGACGGCCTGCCGTCGGATACGCTCATGCTCTACGGCCATGACGATATCGCCCTGCGCAGCCGTTTCATCGAGGAATCCGACGCGCCCGAACAGCGCAAGCGCATGGAACGCCAGAAGCTCGATGCGCTGCTGGGGCTGGCCGAAACCGCAACCTGCCGGCGGCAGGTGCTGTTGTCCTATTTCGGCGATGAGTGCGAGCCTTGCGGAAATTGCGACACCTGCGCGGAGCCGCCCATCCTTTTCGACGGCACCATAGCGGCGCAGAAGGCGCTTTCCTGCATCTACCGCACCGGCGAGCGCTTCGGGCAGGCTTACATCGCCGATGTGCTGCTCGGCGTGGAAAATGAGCGCATCGCCGGGTTCGGGCATGATCGCATATCGACATTCGGCATCGGCACCGAGCACGACAACCGCACATGGCGGGCAATCCTGCGGCAGCTGATTGCGCTGCGCTTCATCAATGTCGATCTGGCCGGTCATGGCGGCCTGTCGATCGCACCCGCCGGCCGCGAATTTCTGCGCGACAAGCCCGCGCTGATGCTGCGCTCGCCGCGGCCGCCACGCGCGCGTCGTGGCAGGGTGGCCCGCGGCGGCGCCGAGTCCGCCATAGCAGAGGCGGATCGTGCCCTGTTCGCGGCATTGCGGCAAAAAAGGCTGGAGATCGCGCGCGCACAGAACGTGCCGCCCTATGTCATTTTCCACGACAAGACGCTGATCGAGCTTGCGGCGGCAAGGCCGGCCTCCCGCCGCGAAATGGCGGAAGTGCCGGGTGTCGGCGAGGCCAAGCTCGACCGCTACGGCCCGGCTTTCCTGTCGGTCATCGCGGAGCACGCCTGAGGATTTTCAGAGCGCCGCTTGCCGATGGCAGGCGGACGCGTTTATCCGGCAATTTCGATGGCCGGTGACTGCTGCCGCAGCCCCGTGGCCACCACCGAAACCCTGAACCTGCCCTGCAGGGCCTGGTCAAAGATGGCGCCGACGATGATGTCGGCATCTGCATCGACCTCCTCGCGGATACGGGTGGCTGCTTCATCCACCTCGAACAGTGTCATGTCCTGGCCCCCGGAGATCGAGACCAGCACACCCTTCGCGCCGCCCATCGATGCTTCGTCGAGAAGCGGATTGGCGATTGCCGCCTCTGCCGCCTTCTTTGCCCGGCCTTCGCCTGTGGCCTCGCCGGTGCCCATCATCGCGCGGCCCATGTCGCGCATCACCGAGCGCACATCGGCGAAGTCGAGATTGATGAGCCCTTCCTTCACGATCAGGTCGGTGATGCAGCTGACGCCCGAATAGAGCACGCGATCCGCCATGATGAAGGCATCGCCGAAGGTTGTTTTCGCATCGGCGATGCGAAAAAGGTTCTGGTTCGGGATGACGATGACCGTGTCGGCGCATTCGCGCAGGCGTTCGATGCCACGCTCCGCAGCCTGCATGCGGCGCGTACCTTCAAAAACGAAGGGCTTGGTGACAACGGCAACGGTGAGAATGCCTGCCTTGCGGGCGGCATCGGCGATGAGGGGAGCCGCCCCGGTACCGGTGCCGCCGCCCATTCCGGCGGTGACGAAGCACATATGCGTGCCGGCAAGAAGCTCCATGACTTCGCCCAGCGATTCCTCGGCGGCTGCGTAGCCGATTTCAGGCAGGGAGCCGGCGCCAAGGCCTTCGGTGGTCATGGCTCCAAGCTGGATGCGCTGCGATGCCTTCGACATGGCGAGGGCCTGCGCATCTGTGTTGGCGGCGATGAAGTTTACGCCTTCCAGCTGTTCGGTAATCATGTTGTTGACGGCGTTGCCGCCCCCGCCGCCGACCCCGATCACAGTGATTTTGGGCTTGAGTTCAACGATGTTCGGTCTGGTACTCATGTCCATACTCCAGAATACGGAAGGTCAGGTCGTCCGGCGATGCGGCGACATTTGAATCACAACTCTATCCGTATCGTTCCGAATAAGGGACTTATTTAAGTCATTGGCTGGAAAGGAAGGCAGAATGGCGCGGCGGCATGGCCACGACAATGCATCGGAACGGTCGGTTCTCTCCCTGAATTCAGCAGGGCTGCCCGTCGTTTTCTGCCTTCTGCTGCGAAAATCCGGCTTCGCTGTCGAAATGCACATGAGGCGTGAAGGCCATGTTCCCGCCAGCCCGGCGTTCGCCGTTCCAAAGAAAAGCTCAAAGCGATCTGGTGCAGAACTCAGTTTGAAGCTGGCACAGGGATTGGCGTTGAAAATGGATGAGGCGATGAGCTTGCGGCAACATCTAAGATGGCCGGGAAAAGGTCCTGCCCGGCTGTCCTGCAAGCGACGGTCTTTCGGCGTCCGTAATCTGAAAATTCGGAAATCATCCGATATCTACATGAAATCACTATGGAAATCAGCCTGCTAAGGCGTGCATGAATACTGCGTCGACCTTGCCGGAATGACGAAACCGGAACGCTGACCTGTCTCGCATCCCGTTGGCCGAGACGGCACAAATTTCATCAGACTCGATATGCGTATTGCACTGCACGCCGTTGAGAAATTCGGTTCCGGCAATGATTCATTGTCAGGATGATGTTGTCATTGTCAGAAAAATCGCGCAACTGAGTGGCCGCCTGGTAGCTGGCGTGGTTCAGAAACTGCCCGATCAGTTTCTCGGAACCTTGCAGTACGGCTCCAGACGAGCGCCAATGGGATAAAGCGTGTTGCAGGGGAGATAAACTTGAAGATCGGAGCATTAAGGGAAACTGCTGACGGCGAAAGCCGGGTGGCGTTGACGCCGGACTCGGCGCGGCATCTGCAGAAACTCGGTCATGAGTGTCTGGTTGAAGCCGGAGCCGGCGAGAAAGCCGGCATTACCGATGAAGCCTACGCCGAAGCGGGCGTCACGGTACTTGCCGATGCCAAAGCCGTAACCAAAGCCTCCGATCTGCTGGTCAAAGTCCGGGGTCCGGAAGCTGACGAGCTTGAGCGGATGCGTGAAGGGCAGACGCTCATCTCGTTCTTCTGGCCCGGCCAGAATCCCGAGCTTCTGGAACAGGCGAAGCGCAAGGGCGTCACGGTCGTCGCCATGGATATGGTGCCGCGCATCAGCCGTGCCCAGAAGATGGATGCCCTGTCTTCCATGGCCAATCTGGCCGGCTACCGCGCCGTCATTGAGGCCGCCAACAATTTCGGCCGTTTCTTCACCGGACAGGTGACGGCAGCCGGCAAGATTCCCCCCGCCCGGGTTCTGGTGGTGGGCGCCGGCGTGGCCGGTCTGGCCGCCATCGGCGCCAGCATCAGCCTCGGCGCCATCACCTATGCCTTCGACGTTCGTCCCGAAGTGGCCGAGCAGATCGAAAGCATGGGCGCGGAATTCGTGTTCCTCGATTTCGAACCGGCGCAGGATGGCTCGGCCACCGGCGGTTATGCCGCCCCATCCTCGCCTGAGTTCCACGCCAAGCAGCTTGCCAAGTTCCGTGAACTTGCGCCTCAGGTCGACATCGTCATCACCACGGCCCTCATCCCCGGCCGCCCGGCGCCCAAGCTGTGGACCGAGGACATGGTCAGGGCGATGAAGCGCGGATCGGTGGTCGTGGATCTGGCGGCCGAGCGTGGCGGCAATTGCGATCTGACGGTGCCGGACGAGCGCATCGTGACCGACAACGGCGTGACCATCATCGGTTACACCGATTTTCCGAGCCGCATGGCCGCACAGGCGTCCAGCCTCTACTCCAACAACATTCGCCACATGCTGAGCGATCTGACGCCCCAGAAAGACGGCGTCGTCGTTCACGACATGGAAGACGACGTGATCCGCGGCTCGACGGTTGCGCATAAGGGCGAGATCACCTGGCCGCCCCCGCCGCCCAAGGTCAAGGCCATCGCGGCCGCCAAGCCAAGGGAGAAGCCGAAAGAGCTGACTGCACAGGAGAAGCGGGCTCAGGAAGCGGCGGCCTTCAGGTCTCAGACCCGCAATCAGGTGGCCCTGCTCACCACCGGCGGCGTTCTGTTGCTGCTGGCCGGCTATTTCGCGCCCGCCAGCTTCATGTCGCACTTCATTGTCTTCGTGCTGGCCTGTTTCGTCGGCTTCCAGGTCATCTGGAATGTCAGCCACAGCCTGCACACGCCCCTGATGGCGATCACCAACGCCATTTCCTCGATCATCATTCTGGGTGCGCTGCTTCAGATCGGTTCCGGCAGCTGGCTGGTGATCGTGCTGGCCGCACTCTCCGTGCTGATGGCAGGCGTGAATATTTTCGGCGGCTTCCTCGTCACCCGGCGCATGCTCGCCATGTTCCAGAAGTCGTAAGGGAGAGGGTTATGGAAATCGGTTTCACAACCGCCGCCTATATCGTCGCGGCAGTCCTGTTCATCCTCTCTCTCGGTGGCCTGTCGGGTCAGGAAAGCGCCAAACGCGCCGTCTGGTACGGCATCGTCGGCATGGCACTGGCGGTCATAGCCACGCTCGCAGGTGCGGGTTCGGGTCTCTGGCAGCTTTCGCTGGCCGTTCTCATCGTCGGGGGCGCCGCCGGCTGGATCGTCGCCCAGCGGGTGCAGATGACCGAAATGCCTCAGCTTGTGGCCGCCATGCATTCGCTGGTGGGTCTGGCTGCCGTGTTCATCGGCTTCAACACCCATATCGAGATGACCGGCGTGGCAGCAATGGCGGCGGACGCACGCCTTGCCCTGACCGGATTCGCCGCCGGCATCGCGCATAAAACCCCCGCCGAAATCTCCATCCTGCGGGTGGAAACCTTCCTCGGCGTCTTCATCGGCGCGGTGACCTTCACCGGGTCGGTGATCGCCTTCGGCAAGCTCGCGGGCAAGGTGGACGGCAAGGCAAAGAAGCTGCCCGGCGGTCACATCCTCAATGCGAGCGCCGCGCTCATCTCGCTGGTGCTGCTCGTCGTCTATCTGAACACGGCCAGCACCGCTGCGCTGGTTGTGATGACGGTGGCGGCGCTGTTCATCGGCTATCACCTGATCATGGGCATCGGCGGCGCCGATATGCCGGTCGTCGTGTCGATGCTGAACAGCTATTCGGGCTGGGCAGCGGCAGCGATCGGCTTCTCGCTGTCGAACGATCTGCTGATCGTGACCGGTGCGCTGGTCGGTTCGTCCGGCGCGATCCTGTCCTACATCATGTGCAAGGCGATGAACCGTTCCTTCATTTCCGTCATCCTTGGCGGGTTCGGCACGACGACGGGCCCTGCCATGGAAATCGAAGGCGAGCAGATCGCCATCGACGTCGACGGTGTGGCGGCAACGCTGAACGAGGCCGACAGTGTCATCATCGTGCCCGGCTATGGCATGGCGGTGGCGCAGGCCCAGCAGTCCGTTTCCGAGCTGACCCGCAAGCTGCGGGCCGCCGGCAAGAATGTGCGCTTCGCCATTCATCCGGTCGCCGGGCGGTTGCCGGGTCACATGAACGTGCTGCTGGCAGAGGCGAAGGTGCCTTATGACATCGTTCTGGAAATGGACGAGATCAACGAGGACTTCCCGGAAACGGACGTTGCGATCGTCATCGGCTCCAACGACATCGTCAACCCGGCCGCGCAGGAAGACCCCAATAGTCCGATTGCCGGAATGCCGGTGCTTGAAGTGTGGAAGGCCAAGCAGGTTTTCGTGTCGAAGCGCGGTCAGGGAACCGGCTATTCCGGCATCGAAAATCCGCTCTTCTACAAAGAGAACACCCGCATGTTCTATGGCGACGCCAAGAAGAGCCTCGACCAGCTCCTGCCGCTGATCGGCTGAAAACCGGCTCCGTAAGATTGCTCCCGGCAAGGATATGCTTGCCGGGAGCATGAAGTTCAAGGCCTGACCGGGCAGGCGGGCTTTTGCGAACCTTCGGAAAATACCCGCCACTTCTTCTGACGCGTGCCGGCAACGCATTTGCGTGTGACCCTGACGATGGGGCGCTGCGACCACGCGAAATCATGACCGGCCTACCGGTCATGAATGACGAGTTCCCGAACACACGTCTCGAAGACCGTCAGGACATCGGTGCCGATCGGCAAAGATGCTGTCAATGTCGGTAGATGAACGACGTGATCGCCCTGCGCCGATCATGAAGCCGCTGCTGAAAACGGCCTCCCTCACGGATGCCGTGATTTCAGATCACGCCTTTGCCTGAATGGCTTCCTGTTCCGGAAAGCGTCGCGCGGCATGGGCGCGCACGTCGTCGCCGAACGCGCGAAACAGCTTTTGCGACACCGGGTCGTTTTCGGCTGCGAATTCGGGATGCCATTGCACGCCCATGGCGAAGCTGCGTGCATCCTGTACCGATACGGCCTCGGCAATGCCGTCCCCGGCGGCCGCTTCCACAACGATGCCGCTGCCGGGCCGCGCGATCGCCTGCCGGTGAAGCGAGTTGACCATCACGGGCTCATCGCCGATCAGCCCCGCCAGATGCGAGCCGGGGGCGGCCCGGATGCTGTGTTTCACCGCAAAGCGCTCCGCGCGATCCGGCGACTGCGGCGCGCGGTGGTCGAGATTGCCGTCGATGGACTGGATTTCCGTCTGCAGCGTGCCACCGCGCGCGACGTTCAGCTCCTGCAGGCCGCGGCAGATCGCCAGCAGCGGCAAGCCGCGCTTCAGGGCAAGCTCCAGCAAGGCGAAGCTGGTTGCGTCGCGGGCCGGATCGTAGGGCTCGTTGGCAGGGCTGACCTCGCCTCCGTAGAGCGCGGGATAGACGTTGGAAACCGAGCCGGTGAGCAGCAGTCCGTCCACGGCGTCGAGCACGGCCTCGCAGTCGAGTTCCTTCCCGAGGTTCGGCACCAGAAGCGGCGTGACGTCGGCCGCGCGCGCGGCTGCCATGACATACTGGCGCTGCGTGGCGAACCATTCGGTTCCGGCGAACTCGATGGTGTCGGTGGCGACGGCGACGCAGGGCCTTGCCATCACACCATCTCCATATAGGTTTCGAGCTCGAAGCTGCCGACCTTGCGGGCAAAGGTATCGGCTTCCTGCTGCTTGCAGGCGACGAAGGCATCGCGCAGTTCCGGAGCGAAAAGCGCCTGCATCAGTTTGCCCTGCTCGAATGCGGCGATCGCCGCCAGCCAGTCTGACGGCAGGCGCGGCAGATCGTGGGAATCGACATCCATGGCGATGGGCTGGCCGGGATCGCAGGCCTCTTCCATGCCGATCAGGGCCGAACCCAGCACGCTAGCCAGAACCAGATAGGGATTGGCATCGGCGCCGGCGACGCGGTGCTCGATGCGGCGCGCCTTGTGCGATCCGCCGGGAATGCGGATCGCCACCATCCGGTTCTCATAGCCCCATGCCACGGCGGTGGGCGCATAGGATTTGGGCCGCAGCCGGCGGTAGGAGTTGAAGTGCGGCGCGAAGATGAGCGTGCTCTGCGCCATGCCGCGCAAAAGCCCGCCGACGGCGTGGCGCATGATGTCCGTGCCCTTCTCGGTGCCGTCGTCGAAGACATTGTTGCCATCGCCGTCGAGCAGGCTGAAATGCACATGCAGGCCGCTGCCCGCCCGGTCGCCATAGGGCTTGGCCATGAAGCTGGCGATGAAGCCGTGCTTGCGGGCGATGCCGCGCACCACCCGCTTGAACAGGATGGCGTCGTCCGCCGCCTTCAGCGCATCGGCGACGTGGTTGAGGTTGATCTCGAACTGGCCGACCCCGTTCTCGGCAATGGTGGTGTCGACGGGAATGTTCTGCGCCCGGCAGGCGGCATAGACTTCCGAGATGAAGGTCTCGAACGCGTCCAGTTCGTCGATGGACAGGGCTCCATCCGCATTGAGCCTCCTGCCGTTCACCGGCGAGACCGGCCCGACGGGTTCATTGGAGGCGGCATCGAACAGATAGAATTCAAGCTCGGTGGCAACGACCGGCGTGAGGCCGCGCGCGGCATACCGCCTCTGGATTTCCGCCAGCGCCTGTCTGGGATCTCCCGGAAAGGGCCGCCCGTCATCATAGGCGAGCGTGAGCGGGATGAGGGCGGTCGGCAGAGGTGTCCAGTCCACGGGAACGATCGGCCGGCCGGTCCAGTGGCACACCGCATCGGAATCGCCGGTGCTGTAGACCAGCGGATTGCCTTCGATGTCCTCTCCCCAGATGTCCATGCCGATCAGCGAATAGGCCATCCGCATGCCGCCATCGAGCGCCTTGCGCGCCTGATCGGCGGCAATGCGCTTGCCGCGCATCACCCCGTTGAGGTCGCATATGGCGACGCGCACGCTTTCCACCTGCGGATTGTTTTCAAGCCACGCGATCGCGGCATTCCGGCTTTCCTCAGACTGCAATCATTTCTCCCGTTGTCAGTGACGATGGCGGATCCAGGTGGTCCGCAGTGCAGTGTATTTGTCGACGGCGTGGCGCGAGAGGTCGCGTCCGTTGCCGGATTGGCGAAAGCCGCCGAAAGGGACGGCGGGATTGACGGGGTCGACGACGTTCACCGCCACCACGCCGGCCACGATGCGTTCCGAAACCCGGTGGGCGCGCGACAGGTCGTCGGTGAAGATCGAGGCAGCGAGCCCGTAGATGCTGGCATTGGCGAGGCGGACGGCCTCGTCCTCATGCTCGAACGTCGAGACAGAGAGCACGGGTCCGAAAATCTCCTCCTGCATGATCGACGCTTCCTGCCGCACGCCGGTGAAGATGGTCGGCTCTATGAAGCTGCCCGCTCCGTTCACCGTGGCCGTGCAGCCTCCGGTGGCAAGGTCGGCCTCCCGCTTTCCGGCCTCCACATAGCGCATGACGGTGGCGGCGTGCCTGGCATCGACCATGGCGCCGAGGCCGGAAGCGGGATCGAGCGGGTCGCCGGGGCGGTGACGCCCGGCGCGCTGCACCAGAAGATCGGTGAGCCGGCGGGCAATCGGGGCATGAACATAGAGGCGGGAAGAGGCCGAGCACACCTGCCCCTGATTGTAGAAGATGCCGGCGGCGATCTGGTCAGCGGCATGATCGAGATCGGCGCAGTCGGAAAAGACGATTGCGGGGGACTTTCCGCCGCACTCGAGCCAGACCTGCTTCATGTTGGATTCGCCCGCATAGCGCAGGAACAGCTTGCCGACGGCGGTGGAGCCGGTGAAGGCCAGGCAATCGACATCCATGTGGCGGCCAAGCGCTTGCCCGGCGGTTTCGCCAAGCCCCGGCACCACATTGAGCACGCCTGCCGGAATGCCGGCCTCAAGCGCCAGCTCGCCAAGGCGCAGGGCGGTGAAGGGCGACTGCTCGGCCGGCTTCAGCACCACGCTGTTGCCGGCAACCAGTGCGGGAATGCACTTCCACACCGCCATGTTGAAGGGGAAGTTCCATGGCACCACCGCGCCGATGACACCCAGCGGCACACGCCGCACGATGCCGAGATTGCCGGGCGGCAGCGGCGCCACCTCGTCATAGATCTTGTCGGCTTCCTCCGCATGCCACTGAAGAATGCTGATGGCGTTGGCGATGTCGTTGTCGTGGGCATCGCGCACCAGCTTGCCCATGTCCAGCGATTCCAGAACCGCCAGCCGGGGCAGTTCCACCCGCAGCAGTTCCGCCAGTTTCAGGAGCACGGCCTTGCGCTCGGCCGGCGCGCGGTCGCGCCACACGCCCTGCTCGAAACTGCGGCGCGCGGCGGCGACGGCAAGATCGATGTCGCGGCCGTCGCAGGCGGCCACCTCGGCCAGCACCTTGCCGGTGGCCGGGTTCACCGATGCGAAGGTTTGCCCCGACACTGCCGGCACCTTGCGGCCATCGATGATGGCGAGCGTGGGAAAGCTCACGGTCTCTGCCAACTGGTGCCAGTCGGTGCAATCGGCCATGTGAACTCCTCTCAGGCGGCATGGATGAATCTGGATTTCAGGGTATTGCAGGAACGGCTTGTCGTTGAAAAAGCGAATTTCTTCGACCCGTCATTCCATTTTCATCCTGATACATTGTGCGATCTGCGATCGCAATATATATGTGCAGAAATTCTTGAATCACGGCGCGAAGACGGCGTGCGCGAAGCCATGCCTTCCGAAGCGGGCCGACCCCTGAGGCGGGTGCTGGGCCATGCCTGAGCCGCGCAAGAGTTCTGTACGACGACGAAATCCGCCTATACTGGATGACGAATGACAACTGCGCCCATGACCATCGCCGGCCTGACGATCTTCCCGCTGAAGTCGGCGCGGGGGATGCCGGTGCTGTCGGCGCGTGTCGGCTCCAAGGGGCTTCTCGACGACCGCTCGATGATGGTCGTCGACGAGACGGGCTGCGCCATCACCGCGCGCGCTGCTCCGCTGCTGATGCAGGTCAGGGTGGTGCTGGATGGCGGCGAGGTGATCCTGTTCGCGCCGGGCAGGCCGCCGATCGGATTTCGCCGGGAAGAGCTGAAGCCTGCCTGCGGGCCGGTTTCCGTGTGGGGTAGCGAGGTTTCAGCCGGCGATGCCGGCGATGCGGTGGCGGACTGGCTTTGCGGGCATCTGGAACGGCCATGCCGGCTGGTGGTGCAGGACGACCGTCAGCCCCGCGCACTCGACATCGGCAGTGGCGGGGTCGTCAGCCTTGCCGATACCGCGCCGCTTCTGCTGGCCAGCACGGCGTCGCTGAAAGAACTGAACCTCTATCTCGAGCAGCCGGTGGAAATGGACCGGTTCCGGCCGAATGTCGTGGTGGCGGGCGAGCTTCCCTTCGACGAGGACGCATGGGCCGAAATTCGTATCGGCGACATGCGCTTCGAGGTCGCCGGGGCCTGCGACCGGTGCATGATGACCACGCTTGACCCCGCGAGCGGTCAGGCGCGTCAGGATCACGAGCCGCTGAGCATGCTGGGAAAGCAGCGGCGGGGTGAAGACGGCAAGGTCTATTTCGGCCAGTTCCTGATTCCGCATTCGGCCGGCCGTATCCATCTCGGCGATGCGGTCGAGGTCCTGTCGCGCAGGAAGCCGGTGGCGCTGCTGCCGGGTTCGGCGCGGAAGGTCACGCGCCTGCCCACGGCGGCCGCGCAGGGGCTTCAGTCCGGCAGCCGGCAGGTGGAGCTTACATGTGTGGCGGTGATTGACGAGACGAACGACATGAAGACATTCCGCTTCGTGGCGGAGCCGTCCTTCACCTATTCGCCCGGCCAGTTCATAACGCTGATGCCCGTCATCGACGGCGAGATCGTGCGCCGCAGCTATACGATCTCGTCCTCTCCCTCGCGGCCCCTGCACATGTCGGTGACCGTCAAGCGGGCGCAGGACGGTTTCGTGTCGTGCTGGCTGCATGAGAACCTGCGTGTCGGCGACCGGCTTCAGGCCTCCGGTCCGAACGGAAAGTTTCATCTGGGCGCCGCCGGGGATGCGAAGAAGCTGTTTCTGGTCTCGGCGGGAAGCGGCGTGACGCCGATGATCTCGATCCTGCGCACCATTGCCGATGCCAATCTCGATCGGGATGTCGTCTACCACCACAGTGCCCGAACCGCGGCCGACATGCCGTTCCGGGACGAACTGAAACTGCTCCAGCATCAGCTCGGCGACCGGCTGCGCATTTCCTGGAATCTTTCCGCGAAAGGCGCGGACGATGCCGTTGATGCGCCGGGCATTGTGCATGCCGGCAGGTTCGACGAGAGCATGGCGCAGATCGTCTGCCCCGACCTGTCCGATCGCATCGCCTTCTGCTGCGGCCCGACGGGCTTCCGCAACAAGGTGCGCGATGTGTGCACCAGCCTGGCGGCGCAACCGGCGCTGGCCTATCTGGAAGAGAGTTTCGGGGCGGACGAAAGCGCTGTCGATCTTCCCCCGATCGGGCGCTACAGCGTTTCGTTCCAGCGGTCCGGTAAGACCGTGGAGGGAGAGGGCACCACCACGCTTCTCGCGCTGGCGCGCGGTGCCGGCGTCAAAATCCAGTCCGATTGCGAGGCCGGTATCTGCGGCTCATGCCGTTGCACCGTGGTAACTGGGGACTGGCGCATCGCGGCCAATGCTGCCGACCGCGACCGGTCCGTGCTTTCGGATGAGGAAAAGGCGGCGAATGTGGTTCTCGCCTGCTCGACCTCCCCCATAGGCGATGTCGTCGTGGAGCTCTGAAGGGGTAGCTCTTTGTCTGCGCAGATGCCCTGAAGCAGGCGCTGTTTTGTGGAGTTCACCAAAGAGGTATCATTTTGTCAGCTTTTATATAACTCTCTGATAAAAAGGTTTATTGCTGCTTTCTGTGAGCAGAATAAAAATTCATGCCTCGCACAATTGCGCGATCTGCGATCGCAATATATAGAGATATAAGCGCCTTGCGGATCATGATCCGGTCATGACATTCTGCGCAGGCTAGGGCGGGCTTCGGCTGGTGCCTTGACAGGTCGAAATCATCCGGGAGCGGGGAGGCGATCCAGACGAATGGCGAGTGTGAGCGCATATCGGTCAGGACATGAGGTTCGCACCGTCGCGGTGATCGGATGTGGCCTCATTGGCGGCATGTGGGCGGCTTTCTTCCTGCATCGCGGGCTGGATGTGCGTGCATGGGACCCTGCGCCGGATGGAGAAGAGCGACTGGCGGCTTTCGTCGAAGCGGGGCTGGGTGATCTCGATGCGGTCGGCCCGTCTGGCCGTGAGCGCGGCCGGCTGATCTGGTGTGCCACGATCGCGGAGGCAGTCGAGGGCGCGGATTACGTTCAGGAAAACGCACCGGAAAAACTGCCGCTCAAGCAGGCGCTGCTGGACGAAATCGATGCCGCAGTTCCCGCCGATGTCGTCATCGGATCGAGCACTTCTTCTTTTCCCGCAAGTCAGTTGCAGGCCGAATGCGCCAATCCGGAGCGCGTCATCGTCGCTCATCCCTTCAATCCCCCGCATCTGGTGCCGCTGGTGGAACTGGTGGCGGGCGAGAGAGGGGCGCCTGCGGCAGTCGATGCCGCCTATGCCTTCTTTGAGGCGATCGGCAAGGTTCCGGTGCGTGTGGCGCGCGAGGCCGTCGGCCATCTCGCCAACCGCATGAGCTCGGCGCTGTGGCGCGAGGCCGTCAACATCGTGGCCGAGGGCATCGCCTCGGTTGAGGATGTGGACCGGGCGATCCGATTCGGGCCGGGGCTGCGCTGGGCGGTCGAAGGCCCGCACATGCTCTATCATCTGGGCGGCGGCGAGGGCGGGCTTGAGGCCTATCTCGACCATCTCGGCCCCGCGCAGGAGGCAAGATGGGGGACGCTCGGCACGCCGCGCCTCGATGCGGAGACGAAGCGCAAGCTGGTCGAAGGCATGCAGGCCGAGGTTGCCGGGCGCGCAATGGGCGAACTTACACAGCGCCGTGACCGGCTTTTGATCGCGCTTTTGCGCCTCATGGCTGAAGACGAAGCCGGGGCCAATGAAAAAACCGGGAAGGGCGCACGATGACCGGCCTTCCGCTCATCATGGTGGCGCCGAACGGCGCGCGCCGCACCAAAGCCGATCACGCGGCACTGCCGATGACCGTTTCCGAGATTGCCGAGACGGCTGAAGCCTGCTGGAAGGCGGGGGCTGACGCCATCCACGCCCATGTGCGCGATGAGACCGGCCGGCATGCGCTCGACGCCGATCTCTATCGCCAGCTCATCGGGGCGCTGGCGCAGCGCGTTCCGCAGATGGCCGTGCAGGTCTCCACCGAGGCGGTCGGCATCTACAGCGCGCCCGAGCAGATGCAGCTTGTGCGCACCTTGCAGCCGCGCGCCATTTCTGCGGCCATTCGTGAACTGGTTCCCGATGCCGCGAGCGAGGCGGAGGCCGCGCGCTTCTATGGCTGGTGCCGGCAGGAGCAGATCCACGTTCAGCACATTCTCTATGACGATGCCGATGTGGCGCGGCTGGGCGACCTGATGGCCCGGCAGGTGATCCCGGCCGGTCAGCCTTCGGTCATCTATGTGCTGGGCCGCTATTCGGCTAACCAGCAGAGCGAGCCCGGCGATCTCGATGCGTTCCTGCGCGCGGCCACGGACCTGCCGCAATCGCCCGACTGGATGGTGTGTGCCTTCGGCCGCAGCGAGACGGATTGCCTTGAGGCTGCGATGCGAGCCGGCGGCAAGGTGCGTGTGGGTTTTGAGAACAGCCTGTGGAATGCGGACGGCAACCTCGCCGCTTCCAATGAGGAGCGCGTCGCCGAAATCGCCGCCCGCGCCCATCTCCTTGGCCTTGGGTGACGAAAATGTCGGAAACGCCCTACCGTGTCTTCAATGTCCGGCTGGCCGAGCGCCGGCTGCTGACGCCGAACATGGCACGGCTGGTGTTTGCGGGCGCCGATCTGGCTGCCATGACGACGCTTGCACCGGACCAGCGCATCAAGCTGTTCTTTCCGCGTGAGGATGGAACGCCGTCAGCCCTTCCCGTCAGCCCCGACTATCTGAAGGTCTACAAGGCGCTGCCGCCGCACCAGCGCGCGCCGATGCGCACCTACACGATCCGCGCCATCGATCCGGCCCGGCAGCTTCTCACCGTCGATTTCGTCGTCCATGGCGACAACGGACCGGCCTCGCGCTGGGCGATGAGCGCAGAGCCGGGTGACCGGATTCAGATTACCGGCCCGAACAAGGAATATGACGGTGAGATTGCCGGTTTCGACTGGGAGCCGCCACCGGGGCTGAGCGATCTGCTCATCATCGGCGACGAGACGGCGCTGCCGGCCATCGCCGGCATTCTGGAACAGATCGCCTTGTGGGAGGTCAAACCTCGGGCGACGGTTCGTGTCGAACTGCCCTGCATGGAGGATGCACAGCCGGTTCCGTCGTGGGATGGTCTCGACCTGCGCTGGCTGCCCCGCGACGCAGGCAACCATGGCTATGGCGAGCTGATGGCCGGCGCAGCACTTGCCGCGGATCTTCCCGGCAGCGCCAGGCGTACGGGCCCGGCACAGCCGGAAGCGGTCGATGTCGACAAGGACACATTATGGGACCGTGCGGCGCCAGCCGACAACAGCTTCTACGGATGGATCGCCGGTGAAACGGCGGCCGTCAGCCGCATTCGTACGCATTTTCTGGGCGAGCTTGGCATAGACCGCAATCAGCTCACCATGATGGGCTACTGGCGTTATGGCAAAGCCCATGCATAGCCATCGCCGCTGCCCCCTCCTGTCCGGCTGTACGCTCACGCAGTCGCCCCGCACGCGGCGGGCCGAGCTTTTGCTGCTGTGCGCCCGCATCGGCTATTCGCCGCCTTCTTCCTTCGCCTCCGCATAACTGAAAAACAGAGGAAGGAAGACATCACATGACTGACCAGACCATTTCGCGCGCCAATCTGCAGGCCATCGATTCCGCGCATCATCTCCACCCCTTCACCGACCACAAGGAACTGCGTGGCGCCGGCGCCCGCATGATCGTGCGCTCCGAGGGGCCCTATATCTATGACAGCGAAGGCGCCGAGATTCTGGACGGCATGGCCGGCCTGTGGTGCATCAATGTCGGCTATGGCCGCGAGGAACTGGCCCGTGTCGCCTATGACCAGATGAAGGAACTGCCGTTCTACAACTCCTTCTTCCGCTGCACGACGCCGACACCGGTGCTGCTGGCGGGCAAGCTGGCGGAACTGGCGCCCGACAACGTCAATCAGGTGTTCTACGGCTCGTCCGGTTCGGAAGCCAACGACACGGCCCTCAAGCTGGTGCGCCATTACTGGGCGCTGGAAGGCAAGCCGTCGAAGCGCATCGTCATTTCGCGGAAGACCGGCTATCACGGCTCCTCCATTGCCGGCGCTTCTCTGTCCGGCATGGACGGCATGCACAGCCAGCTTTACGGCGCGGTGCCGGGCATCGTCCATGTCATGCCGCCCTATTCGTTCGAGCTTGCCCTGCCGGGCGAGAGCGAGCACGATTTCGGCCTGCGGGCGGCACGTGCCGTCGAAGACGCGATCCTTGAGGCGGGCGCTGAAAACGTCGCCGCCTTCATCGGCGAGCCGGTGCTGGGCGCTGGCGGCGTGAAGATCCCGCCGGCCAGCTACTGGCCGGAAATCCAGCGCATCTGCGACAAGTACGACGTGCTTCTGATGATCGACGAAGTCATCACCGGCTATGGCCGCACCGGCGAATGGTTCGCTTGCAAGACCTTCAACATCAAGCCCGACACCATCACCACGGCCAAGGCGCTGACCTCCGGTTACCAGCCGCTGTCGGCGCTGCTGGTCGGCGATCGCATCGCTTCCACCCTGATCGAGAAGGGTGGCGAATTCTACCATGGCTATACCTATTCGGGGCATCCGGTGGCCTGCGCCGTGGCGCTGAAGAATCTGGAGATCATCGAAAAGGAAGGCCTGATCGAGCGCGTGCGCGAGGACACCGGGCCTTATCTCGCCAGGGCGCTGGCCGAGCGCATCGGCACGCATCCGATCGTCGGCGAAACCCGCGCCATCGGCCTGATGGCGGCCATCGAGATCGTCAGGGACAAGGGCGATCGCAGCCGCTTCAAGGGCAAGCATGCGGGCGACAAGGTGCGTGACCTGTCCATCGACAACGGCTTCATGGTGCGCGCGGTCGGCGATACGATCATCATGTCGCCGCCGCTGATCTGGACCCGCGAGAACATCGACGTGGCCTGCGAGAGGCTGCTGAAAGCGCTCGATGCGGCGGAAATCGAGCTGCGCCGGCTCGAAGCGGAAAGCCCGGCCAGCGAATGATGGGAAGAGGGGCCGCAGCGAAGCCGCGTCCCCGCAACCTTGGCCCCCCTGCCTGTCACCGTCCAGCCGCCGGCAGGCATGGTGCGGCCGCTTCCGCACAGCTTATTATCTGCTTGATACGCGATCGCAGATCGCACACACTCATTGCCATAACCTCGAAACCAGAGGCTTTACATGACCGCCGAACTCCCCTTCACCCGTGCCGACATCAATCTCGGCAACTGGCGCGAGCGTCCCTATTCCATGTCGACGTTCCAGAACGTCGCGGAATATGTTCCCTCCGCCCAGATCATCAGCGCCCGCATCGCCGAGACGCCGGTCCGGCCATTCGGTCATTTCGCCGACATTCCCGTTTCCAACGTGGCGGGAAATACGCTGCGGCTGGAGGATTTTCTGGAGGAAAGCCACAGCGATGCGCTGGTGGTAATGCGCAAGGGCGAGGTCATCGCCGAATGGTACGCGCCTTATGTCGACCCGGCGCGCGCCCATATCGTATTCTCGATCTCCAAGTCGTTCACGGGCATGCTTGCCGGCGTTCTGGAGGCGGAGGGCAAGCTGTCCTTCGACCAGATGGTGACGGATTTCATCCCCGATGCCGTCGGTTCGGCCTACGAGGGGCTGACGGTTCGTGATCTCTTCAACATGACGGTGGCGCTCGATTTCGACGAGCTTTATCTGGACGAAGACGGCAGTTTCGACCGCTATCGCCGGGCCATGCTGTGGAAGCCGCAGCGCGCCGGTGATCCGACCACGAATTTGCGTGATTTCCTGTGCTCGCTGCCGCGCGCCGCTCACCCACACGGCACCCTTCATCGCTATCGCTCGCCGAATTCCGACATGGCCGGTCTGGTGGTCGAGGCGGCCTCCGGCATGCGCTTCGCGGACCTTCTGAGCACGCGCGTATGGCAGCCGATGGGTGCGCATACGGATGGCTTCATCACCGTCGACAGCGCCGGCAATCCGCGCACGTCGGGCGGCATTTCCGTCACCGCGCGCGATCTTGCCCGTCTTGGCGAGTTGCTGCGCGTCGGCGGGCGCGGCGTGCTGCCTGCGGAGTTCGTGGAACGGCTGTGGGCCGGCGGCGACCGCGCCATCTGGGCGGCGGGCGACCAGTGCTTCCTTTATCCGGGCGGCAGCTATCTTGCCTACTGGTACGAGACCGGAACCGGCGCGCTGGCCGCCATGGGCATTTTCGGCCAGTTCCTGTGGATCGACCGCGCCTCGGAAACCGTCGTCGTGCGCCAGGCTTCGGAGCCGCTGCCGATCAGCGACGATCTCGACCAGAAAACCATTGCCGCGCTGAAGGCAATCTGCGCAGCCTGAGAACGCGCACCAGCCAGAAAGGGAGGCCGGAAAATTCGCACGCAAACGGGAGTGGAAGCGGTGACAGCGGGGACGGTGCCGGCCATTGCGGCCAGCAAACTTTCAATCAGCGTCGGTACAGAGGGCGCGCTGGTGGTCGACGATGTCGACTTTTCCATCGAGCCCGGCGGCATGCTGGCGCTGGTGGGCGAGTCCGGATCGGGCAAGACCATGGCCGCGCGCGCCATACTGGGGCTTCTGCCGCATCCGCTCACCGTGGTGCCGGGCAGCAGCATCCGCTTTCAGGGCACCGAACTGATCGGCCTTGGCGCGCGGGAACTAAGGGCCGTGCGCGGTGCGCAGATCGGCATGGTCTTTCAGGAGCCGATGGTCTCGCTGAATCCCTCCATGACCATCGGCGAGCAGATGGCCGAGGGGCTGCGACTGCACCGCAATCTCGGCAAGGCCGAGATCCGTGACTTGTCGCTGGCCATGCTGGAACGCATCCGCATCCAGAACCCCGAGCGCTGCCTGAACGCCTATCCGAACGAGTTTTCCGGCGGCATGCGCCAGCGCATCATGCTGGCTTCGGTCATGCTTCTGAAGCCGAAGCTGCTGATCGCAGACGAGCCCACCACCGCGCTCGACACGCTTGTGCAGCGCGACGTGCTCGACCTGATGGTGGAACTTACGCAGGAGAACGGCACCGCCGTTCTGCTCATCAGCCATGACCTTGGCATGGTGTCGCATTATGTGCGCGATGTCGTGGTGATGCATCGCGGCAGGATGGTCGAGGTGGGGCGCAGCGCCGATGTTCTGAAGGCGCCCGCGCATGACTATACGCGCCGTCTCGTCGATGCCCTGCCGCGCCGGCCGGCCATTGCCAGACCCGCCGTTGACAAGCCCGAGACCATCCTTGAGGTGGACAACATCGTCGTCGAATATCCCGGCCGCCAGACGCTGCTCCAGAAACGCGAGGCCAAGCGCGCCGTGGACGGCATCACGCTGACCGTGGCGCGGGGCGAGACGCTGGCGCTGGTCGGCGCTTCGGGGTCGGGCAAGACCACGCTCGGCCGCACCATCGTCGGCCTGCAGGCCCCGACCGACGGGCGGATGCGCTTTCGTGGCGTGGAGATCGACTATGCCCGCAGCGACAAGGCAAAAGCCCAGCGCAGAGACATTCAGATCATCTTCCAGGATCCCTATTCGTCGCTCGATCCGCGCCAGACGATCGCCGGGATCATCGGCGAGCCGCTGCTGCTCGAACCGGGCATGACCAAGGCGAAGATCGAGGAACGGGTGCGCGAGGTGATGACGGAAGTGGGCCTTCCGCACGAGTTCACGACGCGGCTGCCGCATCAGCTGTCGGGCGGGCAGCGCCAGCGCGTGGCGATTGCCCGCGCCATCGTGCGCGATCCTGCCTTCGTGGTGGCCGACGAGCCGGTATCGGCGCTGGATATGACGGTGCAGAAGCAGATACTGGAGCTGATCCGCAAGCTTCAGGAGAAGCGCGGCTTCGCCTGCCTGTTCGTGTCCCATGATCTGGGTGCCGTCGAGCAGGTGGCCGATCGTGTGGCGGTGATGGAAAATGGCCGTATCGTCGAGATCGGCGACCGCGACGAGGTGTTCGATCGTCCGAAACACCCCTACACGAAGCGGCTTCTGGAGGCGGCCATGCTGCTCGACCGCAAATTCGAGGGTGCCGCATAAGGCTTTATCGCCCGAGCCGGAATGTCACAGATCGCTGTGCGTCTCTTCGCACGCACAAAGGGCGATCTGAATGATCGAGAGCGCATCGGACCGAAAACCGGATTTCCCTTTCCGGCCCGATGCTCTAACAGCCATCCCGTCTGGCAGGCGGAGTGGGTCATATGGTTGCGGAACGCATCTACGCGATTGGCGATGTGCATGGCCGCGCAGACCTTTTGCGCGCGCTCCTCGCCCATATCGGCGGGGAAGCTCCTGACGGGATGGTGATTTTCCTTGGCGATCTGATCGACCGGGGGCCGGACAGCCGCGGCGTCCTCGATCTTGTCGCGGCGCACTTGCGTGCGAACCCGGCTTCGCGCCTGCTGCTTGGCAATCATGACTGGTTCCTGAGGGAATTCCTGCAAGGGTCGCTCGATGCATCGGGCCTTGAATTGTGGGCGGATCGCTATGGCGCGATGGGTGCCCTGCGTTCCTATGGCATTTCCGATCCGGCTAGCGACTGGCAGGCGGCGCGCCGGGTCGTGCTGAAACGGCACCCCAGTCATCTGCAACTTCTGGCGGGCGCGGAATATTGCGTCGTCAAAGGCGATCTGTGTTTCGTGCATGCCGGTCTTCGCCCCGGCGTACCGCTGTCACAGCAGTCGCCAACCGACATGATGTGGATCAAGGAGGACTTCCTCGACCATCGCGTGTCCTTCGGGCATCTGGTCGTGCATGGGCATTCGCCGACGCCGTCGGGCCTGCCGGAAATCCATTCCAACCGCATCGCGCTCGACACGCATGCCTTCAGGTCCGGCCATCTGAGCGCGGCTGCCTTCGATGGTGGGGCGCTGTCGCATTTCCTGCGCACGACCGTTACACCCGATGGCGCTGTCGGCATCGAACACCTCGGCTGAAACCGGCCTCCGGCGCTGTCATCGAACTGTTATGAAGGCGGCATATTGCACGCGCAGTTCCTGCAGCGAAGCCTTTGCGTATGACAAACCCGATCGATCTGCCCGTAAGCGCCGTTTCCGCGCGTGGCCTTGCGCTGCATTACGGGGAGACCGTCATCCTCAGGAGCATCGATCTTTCGCTGGCCAGGGGCCGCACGCTGGCGCTGCTCGGGCCTTCGGGCTGCGGCAAGACCACGCTTTTGCGGCTCGTGGCCGGGCTTTTGCAGCCGACGAAAGGCGCGGTCAGCATAGCGGGACAGGTTGTGGCGGATGCCGGCACCGGGGTCTTCGCGCCGCCCGAACGGCGCAATCTCGGCATGGTGTTTCAGGACTATGCGCTGTGGCCGCATCTGACGGTTGGCGGCAATGTCTCCTTTCCTCTGGAAATGCGCGGCATCGGCAGGGCCGAGCGCAATGAGCGGACCATGCGCGCCCTGCGCCGCGTCGGGCTGGAAGCCTATGCGGATCGTCGCCCCAGCGATCTTTCCGGCGGCCAGCAGCAGCGTGTCGCCATCGCGCGTGCCATCGTTGCCGAGCCCCAGCTCATCCTCTTCGACGAGCCGCTCTCCAATCTTGATCGCGAATTGCGCGAGAACATGGTCGGCGAACTGGCCGGCCTGATCGCCGAGCTTGACCTGACGGCGATCTATGTCACCCACGATCATGCCGAAGCGCTGACGCTGGCCGACGAGGTTGCGGTCATGCGCGGGGGCGAGATTGCCCAGCTCGCATCGCCCGACGATCTGATCGCCCGCCCCTCGACCCCAGAAGTGGCCGATTTCCTGCGCCTCGGCGGAACGGTGAATGTCGTGTGGCGCGACGGACACTGGTTCGTCGGCGACAGCGCCCATGCGCTGGTCAGCGATGCCACGCAGCCGCTGCAAGGTGAAGCGCAGGTGCTGGTGCCTCTCGATGCCGTATCGGTATGCGGCACTTCGGCGGACGCCTTGCCGGCAAAGGTGCTGCGTTCGCAATTCCGCGGTGACGGCCATCTGGCGACGGTCATGCTGGCCTGCGCGCCGGGCGTGGAACTTCAGCTTCCCAGCGCCGCGCGGTTGCGGCCGGGCGAACAGATTGGACTGTCCATCGATCCCGACCGGATTCGCTGGTTCGGGCAGGGCAGCCATGGAACTCCAGAAAAGAAGGTTGCGACATGTTGAAATCGATCAAGGGGCTCGTCTTCGGCGCTGCATCGACCCTGCTTCTGGCAGGCGTCGCCCATGCCGACATCACCGTTTACACGGCCGGCCCGCAGAGCCTCATCGACAAGCTGGCCGAAGGCTTCACCGCGCAGAGCGGCATCAAGGTCAATGTCTTCCAGGCCACCACCGGCAAGATCATGGCCCGCATCGAGGCTGAGGCCGCCAACCCTGCGGTCGACGTGCTGATCTCCGCTTCCTGGGAGACGGCCACCGACTTCGCCAAGCGCGGCTGGCTCGTTTCCTACACCAGCCCCAATGCCGAAAAGGTTCCGGATTTCCTGAAGAACGAGACGGCCGTGGCGCAGGGCGTTTCCGCGCTCGGCATCGCCTGGAACACCAAAAGCGGCACACCGAAGCCGGCTGAGTGGAGCGATCTGGCAAAGCCGGAGTTCAAGGATCTGGTCAACATTCCCGATCCCGCGCAGTCCGGTTCGTCTTTCGAGCTCACCGCGGCGCTTGCCGGGCAGGATGATTTCGCGCTGTTCAAAAGCCTGAAGGACAATGGCGCCATCATTGCCGGCGCCAATGCCGAAGCGCTGAACCCGGTGCTGCAGGGCGCCAAGGGCGCCGTCTTCGGCGCGGTCGACTACATCACCTTCGGCAACAAGGCCAAGGGCGAAAGCATCGACGTGGTCTTCCCCGAGTCCGGCACGGTCATCGCGCCGCGCCCGGTCATGATCCTGAACTGGTCGAAGAACCAGGACGAGGCCAAGAAGTTCGTGGACTACATGCTCTCCGACGAAGGCCAGAAGCTGGTCGCCGGCACCTATCTGATGCCTGCCCGCAGCGACATTCCGGCCGACCGCCCGCTGATCTCCGACCTCAAGCTGATCGACTATGACGCGGCGGCGATACAGGGCAAGCGCAAGGAAATCCTTCAGCAGATTTCCGATATTTTCGGCGCCAATTGAGCCTGATCGAATGAGTGCGAAGGATATTGGCGGCGTCGCGCCTGCCGCGTGGCTTGCCCTGAGCGGTCTGGTTGTCGTCGTTGCCGTACCCTTCGCCGCGATCGTCCTGCAGGCGATCTTTCCGGAACTGGGAGCGGGCTCCTTCGCCAGGCCCTTCTCCCTGCTTTCGCAGACGCTGGGCGACGTGCGCCTGCTGAGAATGACGGGCAACACCGTTCTTCTCGGCCTGTGCGTCGTCATCGCATCCGCGTTGCTCGCCATTCCGCTGGGCGTTGCGCGGGCGCTCTACCGCATCCCGCTCGCTCCGGTGTGGGATGTGCTGCTGCTCGTTCCCTTCATGATCCCGCCTTATATCGCGACGCTCGGCTGGATCATGACGCTGCAACCGCGCGGTTATATGGAGCAGCTTTTCGGCTTCAACCTGACGCCGGTTCTGTTCTCGCTTTTCGGCATGACGCTGGTCATGACCTTCAACACCTTTCCGGTCGTTTATTTCGCGGTATCGCGCACCGTCGAGGCCATCGGCCTGCGCTATTCCGATGTCGGACGGGTTTTTGGCGCCACGCCGGCACGCGCCTTCTGGCGCATCACCCTGCCGCTTTCCGCTCCGGGTCTGGCCGCCAGCCTGCTGCTCGTCTTCGCCGCGGCAATCGAGGAATACGGCACGCCCGCAGCGCTTGGCCGCCGCGCCGGCTTCGAGGTGCTCGTCACCGGCATCGACACGCGCGTCGGCGACTGGCCGATCGATCTGCCGGGGGCGGCCACGCTGTCGCTGGTGCTCGTCATCATGTCTCTCGCCGCGTTCCTGCTGCAACGCTGGATCCTGACGCGGCGCTCGTACCAGACGGTTGGTGGCAAGCCGCAGAATGCGGAAAAGCGCGAGCTTGGCCGTCTTACCATTCCGGTGATGCTGATGTTCGGCATCGTAGCCTTCCTGTCCACCGGCGTGCCCATGCTGGCCATTCTGGGCACGGCGCTTTCGGGCACCATTTCCGGCGGTCTCGCCTTCGACAACCTGACGCTGCGCCACTTCGCGGATGTGTTCGGCAACTCGGCCGGAGCGCTCGGCGCATTGACCAACAGCCTCACGCTCGGGCTGGCGACGGCGGTGCTGACCGGCCTGATCGGCGTGGTCGCCGCCTATGTCGTGGTCAAGACCCGCATCCGGGGCCGCGCCCTCATCGACATCATGACCGTCCTGCCCAATGCCTTGCCGGGCATCGTGGTGGCGGTTGGCCTCATTCTGGCGTGGAACATGCCGGGGCTGCCGTTCACGCCCTACAATACGGGCTTCATCCTGCTGCTGGCCTATTGCTGCATCCTGCTGCCGCAGACGGCGCGCTATGCCACGGCCGCCTTCCTCCAGATCGGCGACAATCTGGAAGCGGCGGCACGCGTGGCGGGTGCCTCCGGCGCGGTCGCTTTCCGGCGCATCCTGCTGCCGCTCGTGTTTCCCAGCCTCGCTTCGGCCATGCTGCTCGTCTTCGCGCTCGCCTCGCGCGAACTGGTGGCTTCGATTGTCGTGGCGCCCGTCGGCATGCAGACCATCTCAACCTTCATCTGGCGTCAGTTCGAGCAGGGCTCGGTTGGGCTTGGCATGGCCATGGCCTTCGTCACCATCATCCTGACGACCCTGCTGCCGCTCCTGTTCCTGATGCTGCTGCGGCGTGGCGGTCTGGTACGGGAGTAAGAGCGCCGCGCAACTCCGGGAGGGTTGCTTCCTCCGCACACAGCACGATCCCTCGCCTGCATGTCCTTGTATCGCGGGGGCGATACGGGATAGGTGTCATGAAGCGCCTGCTAGGCGCGCATGATGCATAAGCGGACGGAAACGGGCATGGCTGACAAGAGCTTTTCAATCGAGCGCGCGATCGATCAGGGCGTCGGCCGCGAGCCGGCCGATCTGGTGCTGAAGGGAGGCCGCTTCTTCGATCTCGTCACCGGCGAGCTGGTGGAAGGCGACATCGCCATCTGCGGCGACCGCATCGTGGGCACCTGCGCGAAGTACGCGGGCGTGCAGGAGATCGACATTTCCGGCCGCATCGTCGTGCCCGGTTTCATCGACACCCATCTGCACATCGAATCCTCGCTGGTGACGCCGCATGAATTCGACCGCTGCGTGCTGCCCTGCGGCGTGACGACGGCGATCTGCGATCCGCACGAGATCGCCAATGTGCTGGGGCTGGATGGCATCACCTATTTCCTCGACAGCGTCGCCGAAACGGTCATGGATATTCGCGTGCAGCTTTCGAGCTGCGTGCCGGCAACGCATCTGGAAACCTCGGGCGCGGAGCTGACGGTCGACGACCTTCTCCCCTTCGCCGACCATCCAAGCGTGATCGGTCTTGCCGAGTTCATGAATTTTCCGGGCGTTCTGGCCAAGGACCCCGGCTGCATGGCCAAGCTGCAGGCGTTTCAGGGCCGCCACATCGACGGCCATGCGCCGCTGGTGCGCGGCTACGACCTCAACGGCTATCTGGCCGCCGAAATCCGCACCGACCATGAGACGACCTCGGCCGAGGAGGCGTTGGAAAAGCTGCGCAAGGGCATGCATGTGCTGGTGCGCGAGGGCTCGGTGTCGAAGGACCTTGCCGCGCTGATGCCGATCATAACCGAGCGCAATTCGCCTTTCATCGCTTTGTGCACCGATGACCGCAACCCGCTCGACATCGCCGATCAGGGCCATCTCGACTACATGATCCGCACGGCGATCGCGGCCGGGGTCGAGCCGCTCGCCATCTACCGCGCCGCCTCGATCTCGGCCGCCCGCGCCTTCGGGCTGAAGGATCGCGGGCTGGTAGCGCCCGGCTGGCGCGCCGATCTGGTGGTGGTCGATTCACTGGAAAGCTGCCGCGCCGAAATCGTGCTGTCGGCAGGGCGTGTCGTCGGCGACGATCTCTTCGCCGCGCGCAAGCCGGTCGCCCCCGTCGGCCGTAACAGCGTCAGGGCCCGGCGTGTGGCAGCCTCGGATTTCCGCGCCCGCTCCAACAGCGGCCGCACCCGCACCATCGGCATCGTTCCGGGCCAGATCATCACCCGCGACCTCGAATTCGATCTTCCGGTCGGCGAAAACGGGGTTGGCATCGATCTCGCCAATGACGTGGTCAAGGTCGCGGTGGTCGAACGCCATGGCCGCAGCGGCAACATCGCCACCGGCTTCGTCAACGGCTTTGGGCTGAAGTCAGGCGCGATCGCCTCGACCGTCAGTCATGACAGCCACAATATCTGCATCGTCGGCTGCTCGGACGAGGACATGGCGCTGGCCGCCAACCGGCTTGGCGAAATCGAAGGCGGCTTCGTGGTGGTGCAGGATGGTAAGGTTCTGGCGGAGCTTGCCCTGCCGGTTGCCGGACTGATGAGCACGGCCAGCTACGAAACGGTGCGTGACGAACTGAAGACGCTGCGCGCCGCTGCCTTTGCTCTCGGCTCGACGCTGGAGGAGCCGTTCCTGCAACTCGCCTTCATCGCCCTGCCGGTGATCCCGCATCTGAAGATCACCGACATGGGGCTTGTCGATGTGAACCGCTTCGAACTGATCGGCACCTGAGCGGTCGCCTCACCCTTGCGCAATTCGCAGCGATTGCGGAGAGGCAAACCGGAACCATCGTGTTCCGGTCTTGTTGCGTCAGAAGCTGTTTCGCTCGTGATATGTTCTGAGGAACGCCTGAATGCGCGGATCTTCAGGGTGATGGAGGATGCGGGCAGGGGCGTCGACGCCGACCAGCTCGCCCTTCTCCATGAAGGCCACCTGATCGGCGACATGGGCGGCAAAGCCCATCTCGTGGGTGACGACGACCATGGTGATGCCTTCCGAGGCCAGCGCCTTCATAACGTTGAGCACTTCGCCCACCAGTTCCGGGTCGAGCGCCGAGGTCGGCTCATCGAACAGCATCAAGCGCGGTTCCATGGCAATGGCGCGGGCGATTGCCACGCGCTGCTGCTGGCCGCCTGACAGGCGCGAGGGATGGTTGGCCATCCGGTCGGCCAGACCCACCTTGGTCAGCGCCTCGGCGGCGCGCGCCTCGGCCTCGGCCTTCTTCATGCCGCGGACGCGGATCAGGCCCTCGGCCACGTTCTGCAGGGCCGTCATGTGCGGCCACAGGTTGAACTGCTGGAACACCATGCCGATGGAGCGGCGCATGTCGCGCAGCTTGCGCCCGCTCATCTTCGCGCCGCCGGCGGTCTCGTAGCCGATCAGCTTGCCGTCGATGAGAACCTCGCCGGAATCATACTCTTCCAGAAAGTTGATGCAGCGCAGCAGGGTGGACTTGCCCGAGCCGGAGGGCCCGATCAGACAGGTCACCTTGCCGGGCGGGATCGACAGGTCGATGTCCTTCAGCGCCTGGAACTTGGAGTAGTATTTGTTGACCTTGCGGATCTCGACGGATGATGCGGCAATCATCTTACGTCCTTTCGATGAGGTAACCGGTGATGCGCTTCTCCAGCCGGCGGCCAGCGCGCGAGATGGTTTCGACCAGCGCCCAGAAGAACAGCGCCAGCGCGAGATTGGCTTCCAGATAGCGGAAGGTCTCGGTGGACATGCGCTGTGCCTGGTACATCAGCTCGGGAACCGTGATGATCGACAGGATCACCGTTTCCTTGGTCAGGATGATGGAGAAGTTGACGAGGGCCGGCAACGCCGAGACCAGGCCGATAGGCAGCAGAATGCGGCGCACGATGGTGGCCTCCGCCATGCCGATGGCGCGCGCCGCCTCGATCTGGCCATGGGGGACGGCCTGAAAGGCGGAGCGGAAGATTTCAGCGAAATAGGGGCTGCCATAGATGGTAAGGCCAAGAATGCCGGCGGGCAGCGCATCGAGGCGCAGGCCGACCAGCGGGCCGCCATAATAGAGCACGAACAGCTGCACCAGAAATGGCGTGCCGCGGATGACCTCGATATAGGCCTGCATTATCCAGCCGACCGGGCGTGGCGCATAGCGCTGGATCAGAGCAATGACGAGGCCCAGCACCATGCCGAAAAGCGTGCCCAGAAGCCAGCAGAGGATGGTGAGGCCAAAGCCGCGCAGCAGCATTGGCCCATATTGCTGAAAGATGCTCCAGTCCATCAGACGGCCATCCTGTGTTCGAGATAGCGGCCGAGCGCGGCCAGGAACAGGTTGATGAGGAGGTAGATGCAGGCCGCAGCCAGATACACTTCCAGCGGCCTGAAGGTGGTAGCGGCCTGCGCCTGGCTGGCGCGGGTCAGTTCCAGAATGCCGACGACGGAGACCAGCGACGACACCTTGACCAGCAGGATCAGCTCATTGATGAGGGCCGGCAGCGACAGTCTCACGGCCTGCGGAAGAATGATGCGGGTCCAGATGTCGCGCGGTCCCATGCCGATGGCAGTGGCGGCTTCGGTCTGACCCTTCGGCAGCGCGTTGATGGCGCCCCGCCAGATCTCGGAAATATAGGCGCTGGCGCAGACGCCGATCGTGACAACGGCGGCGACCATTGCCGGCACGTCGATGCCGATGACGGGCAGCAGGTAGTAGAACAGGAGCAGTTGGACAAGCAGCGGCACGCCCCGCAGGAAGCTGACCCACAGACCGGCAAAGCGGCGCAGCCATATCTGCTTTGAGAGGGCAGCGGCACAGATCAGGGTTCCAATGACGAGCCCGAGGGCGATGCCGAGCACGGAGATCAGCAACGTGTAGCGGGCTGCCCAGAAGAGGGGCCCGAAACTGTCGAGGAAAGTCTGGAAGGAGAACATCGCGGCTCGCCAGTGGTGAGGGCAGACAAGATCATTTCATCAATTCACAGAAACGATCTGTTTGTTGGTTATCGCATTTTGCAGCGCCTGAGTTTTCGTTCGGCGCGCAAAATGCGCAAGGCAATGCGGGCGAGGCAAGCCCCGCCCGCATCTCAGAACTTACTTGGTGGGGACTTCGAGCGGCAGCTCGGTGTAGCTGCCCAGCCACTTCTCCTGAATGGCCTTCACGCGGCCGTCCTTGGTCATCTTGATGACGGCGTCGGCAATGGCCTTGGAGAAGCTCTCGCTGTCATCGCCCTTGCGCAGCACCCAGGCGAAATAGGTCGGCTCGCCGAAGGAGGCCGGCTCGAACAGGGCGAAGGTCTCGCCGCGGTTCTTGACCAGATAGGTGAGGTTCGGCAGCGAGCCGGCGACAGCGTCGAGGCGGCCGGCCGCGAGATCGGCATAGGCTTCGTCGGTGGTGCCATATTCCTTGACGGTCACGCCGCCGAGCTTCTCACCGAAGGCCTGCAGCTGGCGGAACTGAGCCGTGCCCTGCTGGACGCCAACGGTCTTGCCCTTGATGTCTTCGGGTTTCTTCAGCTCGGTGTTGTTTGCGGCGCGCACCAGCGAGACGGTAGCGTCGGCGATCGGCAGGGTGAAGGTGTAGCGCTCGATACGCTCAGGCGTGATGGTCACGGGAGCGATCACGATGTCGAACTTCTTGACCTCGAGGCCCGGCAGTTCGGCCGTCCACGGAATATCCTGATAGACCGGCTCGACGCCGAGTTCCTTGGACACTTCGTCGAACAGGTCCTTGGTCATGCCCTGATAGACGCCGTCGATCAGCATGTCGAAGGGAGCGTAGTGCATATCGGTCGCGGTGACGATCTTGCCGGCGGCCTTGATGTCGGCGAGCTGGTCAGCGCTGGCGGGAGCCGCCAGAGCCATCAGCGCGATGCCGGCGAGCGCCGACTTCAGAATTCTGGAAAGTGTCATTTCGTTCTCCTTGCTGGACGGTTATGTCGGGAGTTCATGAGAATGAGCGCAGCGGCTGCTTCCGGTGGATGCAGTGTCCGGTATCTGCATTTTCATGCGGCTGCCGGGCATTTGCCTCTGCTCTCATGCGCGTGAGTCCGTGACCTCGTTATTGTTCATTTTTCAACGTGTTACCAGTCACCCGGACACGAAGCCTGCCAAAGTCTAACTGGCCCGTCAGGCCAGCATATTGCCCGAGATGATGATACGCTGAATCTCGCTCGATCCCTCGTAAATTCGCATGATGCGAAGATCCCGGTTGATACGCTCGACGGGAAAGTCGCGCGTATAGCCGTAGCCGCCATGCAATTGCAGTGCGATGTCGGCAATTTTTCCCGCTGCTTCCGACGCGCCGAGCTTGGCCATCGAGGAGGCGAGCGAAAAACGTCCGCCATGCTCGTGGGCAAGGCCGCGCTGGCGTGCGGCCTCCTGCGACAGAAGCAGGGCCGAGGAGTAGGCGATGCCCATGTCGGCGATCATCCAGCGTATGCCCTGGCGATCGGACAGCGCCATGCCGCCGATGACGCGGTCCTTCGCGTAGACGATGGCGGCGTCCATGGTTGCCTTTGCCATACCGAGACACTGGGCGGCGACTTCGATGCGGCCATTGTCCAGCACCTGCATGGCGGTACGGAAGCCCTTGCCTTCTTCGCCGAGCAGGGCATCGTGCGGGAGCTGGCAATCGAGATTGAGGGTGAAAACGTGGCCGCCCCTGAGGCCCATGGTCTTCTCGGGCAGGCCGGCTTCGAGCCCCGGCGTGCCCTTCGGCACGATGAATGCCGAAATGCCGCGATGCGCCTTCTCCGGATCGGTCACGGCGTAGACGATGATGAAATCCGCCACGCCGCCATTGGAGATGAAGCACTTGGTGCCCTTGAGGTGCCAGCCGCTTTCGGTGCGCCGCGCCCGCGTCTTCATGTCGGCGGGATCGGAACCGGCGGTCGGCTCGGTCAGCGCGAAGGCGGCCAGCGCCTCGCCCGCGGCGGCCTTGGGCAACCATTCATGCTTCTGCTCCTCAGTGCCGCCGATGAGCACGGAATCTGTCGCTAGATAGTGCGCCGTCAGGGCCGAGGCGGTCGAGCCGCAGGCGCCGGCCACGATCGATACGGCCCGCAGCAGGGCAGGGGCGGAAATGCCGCCGCCGCCATAGGCTTCCGGCAGATTGGCGCCCATCATGCCCGCTTCGCCGAGCGTGGCGAGCTGCTCATGCACGAAGCGCGACGTCTCGTCGGTCTCGGCCGCAAGCGGCGCGATCTTGTCGGCGCACATCCGTTCCAGAACCTCGCAGAACATGCGCTCCTCTTCGGACAGCATGTGCCAGGGATCGTCAATCTGCGTCATGCGCGTACTCCAGTCCAAATTCCTTGAGAACCGCCTCGATATCGCCGCCGAGACGCGGCGCGGAGGTCGGGCTGACGGGCTTGTCGCCGTCGAAACGTACGGGCTGGCCGACAACCGGCGCGCGCCCGAGAACAGGATGCGGCAGCTCGCTGACCAGACCGCGCGTCGAGGCATGCTCGTTGTTGGCGGCCTGCGCGATGTCCCAGATCGGCGCGGTGGGCAGGCCCTGTGCGGACAGCGCGGCGACGGCTTCCTCCGTCGTCAGCGTGCCGGACCATTCCTCGATCAGCGCGCGCAGGGCGGGCTCGTTCTCCGTGCGGCTGCTGTCGCTGGCGAAGCGGGGATCGGCTGCGATCTCCGGCTTGCCGATCAGCGCCGCCAGACGCTGGAACTGGCCGCCATTGAGCACGGCGATGACGACCTGCCCGTCGCTGGTGCGGAAGCAGCCGAACGGCGTGGAAAGCGGATGGCGGTTGCCGACCCGGCCGGGCATGACGCCATCGTAGAGATACTGGGCGTGGCTGGTCGTCAGCATGGAGAAAAGGGCGTCATACATGGCGACGTCGATCGTGGCGCCCTGTCCGGTCGCATTGCGCTGCACCAGGGCCGCCATGATCGACCAGCTTGCGAACAGGCCGGCGATGAGATCGGCCACGCTTTCGCCGGTCTTGAGCGGCGCGCCGCCTTCCTCGCCGGTCGAGGCCATCAGGCCGGACATGGCCTGCACCACCAGATCGTAGGCGGGCAGGTCGGTGAACGGCCCCTGCTGGCCGAAACCGGAAATCGAGCAGTAGATGAGGCGCGGATTGGCGGCGCGCAGCGCTTCTGCGCCAAGGCCCAGCCGCGCGGCGACGCCGGGGCGGAAGTTTTCCACAACAACGTCGACGCGGGCGGCCAGCTCCTGCGCGAGCTTCAGATCGGCCGGCTTCTTCAGGTCGAGCGCAAGGCTCTGCTTGCCGCGATTGTTGAGGGTGAAGAGTGCGCTTTCGCCTTCTTTGAACGGACCGATGTGACGATAGTCGTCGCCGGCCGGCGGTTCGAGCTTGATGATCTGCGCGCCGAGATCGGCCATCAGCGCAGTGCAGTAGGGACCGGCCAGAACGCGCGAAAGGTCAAGGACCCTGATCCCGGAAAGCGGCCCGCTCACAGACAGCATCCCGGCATGAAGGCGGCGCTTTGCGCCAATACGGCCATGGCAGTCTGGCTTGTCGCCAAAACGAATTCGGGCATGTCAGCCTCCCGGTGCGGGCTGCGCATACGTGGCCGATGCGGCAGCGAAACTCTGTCGGGTCTGGATAGCCGGGACGCCTCTCGGGCGTCCTCATCATTCTCCTCACCCTGACCGACCCTAACAACAACTCCACCTCTATGTCTATACTTATATTGGGTCTATGTATAAACTTATTTAGGGGGAAGGCTTCACGCCCAATGGCGCTGAACAGGGGGCGCTGAACAGGCCGCTGGGAGCGAGTGGGACAAAGTGTTGCGCGTAAAGACAGGTGGAGGAAACGCGCCACATCGGGCATGAGATCGAACCGCAACCGATTCCGGTTTCCGGACCTTTACAGAAGGTTGCAAGGTGACAGGAGCATGAGGCTGGCATGATCGACAAGCCGTTGGGATCGACGTCGCCGAAAGCGCAGAATATCGCCAACGAGGTGCGCCGGCGTATCGTCGAGCGCGAGTGGAGGCAGGGGGAGCGCATCCCCGATGAAGCCGACCTTGCCATCGAGTTCGATGCAGCGCGGGCAACCGTCAACAAGGCATTGCAGCTTCTGGCGGACGAGGGACTGCTTGAGCGCCGCCGCAGGGCGGGCACCCGGGTCACCATCAATCCCGTCCGCAAGGCGACGGTGACGATTTCCATCGTGCGTGAGCAGGTGGAGCAAGCCGGCAGGGTTTATGGTCACAGGGTGGTGGCTCTGCGCCACAGCCCCGCGCCCCCTGCCATCGCGGCCAGGCTCGGCCTTTCGCCGGGCAAGGTTCTGGTGCACATGCGCGCGGTGCATTATGGCGACGGGCAGCCGTTTCAGCTCGAAGACCGCTGGATCAACACGGATTCCGTACCCGAACTCAAAACCTTCGATTTCTGGCAGCTCAACGCCAATGAATGGCTGGTGCAGAACGCGCCCTATCTGGGCGCCGAGTTGACCTTCAGCGCGGCCAACGCGGATGCGCGCGAGGCGCGATTGCTGCAGACGCAACCGGGACAGGCATTGCTGATCATGCACCGCACGACATGGAACGATCTCGGGCCGATCACCACGGTTCGGGTGGCGTGCCAGCCGGGACATCTCATCAGCACCGAAGGAATTTACCATCGCGGCAGCTGGACGCCGGATGAAGGCAGCGCGCCGGCCGTCTGAATTCCGGCGCGGCTGCAACTTCCCGTTTCCGTTCAGTGTGACAGGAGTACGGGCATCACGAGGTTGTTGAGGACGCCTTCCGTAGCGCCGCCAAGCACGAAGTCGCGCAGACGCGAATGTCCGTAGCCGCCCATGACAAGCAGCTGGCACCCGCGCTGAAGGGCTTCCTGCTGAAGCGCCTCCGCGATGGGACGGCCCTGTGCTTTCACGGTAGAGGCCGTGGCATTCACGCCTCGCTGGCGCAAAGCCGCCGCAAGGCGCTCTTCATCGCCTGCGTTTTTCAGCGGCTTTTCGTCCACCACGGTGATGACGGAGACGGCGGAAGCCCGTTCGAGGAATGGCCGCGCATCTGCCAGGGCCCGCGCGGCGACACGGCTGCCATCCCAGGCTATGGCGATGTTGTCGAAAGCGGAGGGCTTCGTCGTTTCCGGCACAAGGAGGGCGGGTCGGCCCGAGCCGAAAACCACCGCCTCGGCGGTGGCGCGCGCGGTCTGGTTTCCTGCATCCAGCCCGACGAGGCTGAAATCATAGTAGCGAGCCTGCTGCGCGGCGGTTTCCGCCAGCAAAGGAAGGGCCACGGCAATCGTCTGAGCGTCGAATTCAGCCGCCGCTTTATGAGCGTTTTCCCGAAGCAGGTCGAGCAGATGCTCCCCGCGACGCCGGCTTTCCGCTTCGGCCTGCCTGATCAGGTCCGGAGTGTTAAGCAACAGCTTCGACAGCGCCGTCGAGACATTGGGAATGCTGACATTGATGGCAAGCGCATGGATGCCCGCGTCCATGCCTGCCGCGATCGCGGCAACCTGTCCGGCCAGCCCGTCTGCATTGGCATCGGGATGCGTGACGAGAGGAACGAAGAGCTGCGTTTTCAAGCTGGTTCTCCTTTGTCGTCGCGCCGTTTTTCCCGAACGGAAAACGGCATCATTCCGCTTTTTTACGCCGCAATGGCAAAAGCCGGGTTGATCCAGCGCAAACGTAGCCGCTTCTGCCTCTCCGGTGCAGCAGGAATTTCAGGTTTCCCGCGACCCTTCCTGCGAGAGGAACCAGGCAACGAGTTCAAAGGAGTTGCGCACTGCCGCTATCCTGCAGAGCCGCAACCTGTGCGTTTCTATGGTGCGGCGGGAAAGGCCAAGCTCCCGTGCGATTTCCTCGCTCGTCTTGCCCTGCGCGATCAGTGTGAGGATCTGGCGCTGGCGATCGGTAATGACGGCCATGGTCTGCGACACCGGCCGGTTCATCGGCTCGAAGCAATAAAGCGCGTCGGCGAAAGGATCGCTGGCATGGCGGGATTTCCCGTTGACGCTGCACCAGAAGGTGCGGCCGTCCCGGCTCATCATGATGCGCTCGTCGTAATAGGTCTTGCCGCCGGAAAGATGGGTGCCCCACATATAGCCGGTACGGATGAAGTCCGCGATCTTCGGGTAGAGGCGCGAGAAGCTCTGATCCACCAGTTCGGCGCGTTCATAGCCGAACAAGGATGAAAACTCGCTGTTGCAGTCGCGGATGATGCGATGCGTGGCATGAACCATCGGCAGCGGGATGTCATCCAGCCTGAAGGTGGTGGTGCCGGGAACCAGATTGGTCGGTGGTCTGGGGCTCATTGCGTATAAATACGACATGGTGCGGGTCCCGCAAGATGGCGCGGGCAGCAGGCACACATCGCGATACGCCTTGAGGTTTTGCCCCCGAGCTTGCCGTCCGAAAATGATTCTCATTTTCGGACTGCTTGGCCGGGTCTAGCCGACGATGGTGGCTTCCGTTGCGGCACGCAATTCCGCTTCACTGACGCCGGCTGCGCATTCAACGATCTTCAGGCCGCCGGGCACAACGTCGAGCACGCCCAGATTGGTGATGATGCGGTCAACCACGCCCTTGCCGGTCAGCGGCAGGGTGCAGGCTTTCAGAACCTTGGTTTCTCCGGCCTTGTTGGTGTGGTCCATGACGACGACGACGCGGCCGACACCGGCCACCAGATCCATGGCGCCGCCCATGCCCTTGACGAGCTTGCCGGGGATCATCCAGTTGGCGAGATCGCCGTTCTCGGCCACTTCCATGGCGCCGAGGATGGCCATGTTGATCTTGCCGCCGCGGATCATGGCGAAGGAGGTGGCGCTGTCGAAGAAGGCCGTCTGCGGCAGTTCGGTGATCGTCTGCTTGCCAGCATTGATCAGGTCGGGATCTTCCTCGCCCTCATAGGGGAAGGGGCCCATGCCCAGCATGCCGTTCTCCGATTGCAGCGTGACCTCGACGCCTTCGGGGATGTAGTTGGCCACCAGAGTCGGAATGCCGATGCCGAGGTTCACATACCAGCCGTCCTGAAGCTCACGGGCGGCGCGTGCCGCCATCTCGTTGCGATCCCAGCCAGCCATCAGACCGTCTCCCTCTTGCGGGTGGTGCGCTGTTCGATGCGCTTCTCATGCGGGCCCTGCACGATGCGGTGCACATAGATGCCGGGCAGGTGGATGTGGTCGGGCTCGAGCGAACCGAGCGGCACGATCTCCTCAACTTCCGCCACGCAGACCTTGCCGCAGGTGGCAGCGGGCAGGTTGAAGTTTCGGGCGGTCTTGCGGAAGATGACGTTGCCGGAGGGGTCGGCCTTCCATGCCTTCACGATCGCCAGATCGGCAACCAGTCCGCGCTCCAGAATGTAGGTTTCACCATCGAAGTCGTGGTGTTCCTTGCCTTCGGCGATCACGGTTCCCACGCCAGTCTTCGTGTAGAAGCCGGGAATTCCGGCGCCGCCGGCGCGCATGCGTTCAGCCAGCGTGCCCTGCGGGTTGAATTCGAGTTCAAGCTCTCCCGCCAGATATTGCCGCATGAATTCGGCATTCTCGCCGACATAGGACGAGATCATCTTTTTGACCTGCCGGGTTTCCAGCAGAACGCCGAGGCCAAAGCCATCGACGCCGGCATTGTTGGACGCAACGGTGAGCCCCGTGACGCCGCTGTCCCGGATCGCCGCAATCAGCAATTCGGGAATGCCGCAAAGGCCAAAGCCACCCGCCGCAATCAGCATGTCGTTTCGCAAAAGCCCGTCGAGCGCCGCACGGGCATCGGGATAGATCTTTGTGTGTTTCATGAAACCTCCCAGTCCTTCAGGCGAGTGTTCCGGGCATAGCGGAGCCTCACCTGCATTCCAGGCTCACAATCCTTTATCAGGCCGCTCTCGGGAATACGTAAAAATACGTAAGAGCGCTTCGGTCCGGCGTCTGTTTGGCCGGGCAAAACTGAAGAGCCCGGCCCGGCCATGCAACCACCTATTCATGCTGTCCCGAATAGGCCTCGGGGCAGGCGATTCCTTTGGTTCAGGAATTTCCATTGACAAGATATCTATAAATTATCGATGATATGCAAAAGAAGGGACGAGAATGGGTCGGGTACAAAGCAGAGCATTACCTATTGCGGTCATCGACACGCAGGCGAGCGAGGAGCCCGGAAATATCGGAATCGGGCCGGTCGTTTCGTCGGCGCATCTGGCGGCCGGACGCTCCCCCGCCCTGTCTGAAGTCGAATATGGGCTGATGATTGCAACCAGCGCCTTCAACCGCTGGATGGTCCGCTGCATGGCGGCCTCCGGCCAGCCGGGCCTTTCCTCCACGGAAGTGGCCATTCTCCATTCGGTTGCCCATCGCGGCCGGGAAAAGCGGATGGCCGACATCGCCCTGGTGCTCGACATCGAAGATATTCATGTCGTCTCCTATGCCGTGAAGAAGCTTGAGGCGGCCGGGCTCATCAAGACGCGCCGTGCCGGCAAGGAAAAGATGGTGGAGATCAGCGACGCCGGCTTCGAGGTCTGCCGGCGCTACGGACAGCTGCGTGAAAAGCTGCTGCTGGACATTGCCAGCCAGGCGCGCATTCCCGAATCCGAGCTGTCCCATCTCGGCTCTCTTCTGCGGATGCTTTCGGGAACGTACAATCAGGCTGCGCGGGCCGCCGCCACCTTCTGAGGATTTTGATGTCGCTCCCTGCTGCCAATGATCTGCTTCGGGTCGAGGGTCTTTCGGTGAATTTCGGGGAAACCCGCGTTATCGATGATCTCAGCTTTTCCGTCCGCGCAGGCCGCACCACCGCTATCGTCGGAGAGAGCGGTTCCGGCAAATCGGTCACGTCGATGTCGATCATGCGTCTGGCCGACATGGCCGGGGCCAGCTACCCGCAGGGCAGAATTCTCTTTTGCCGGGAACAGTCGCAGGTCGACCTGCTGGCCGCCGATCAGAAGGCGATGCGCCGCATCAGGGGCAATGAGATCGCAATGATCTTTCAGGAGCCCATGACCTCGCTCAATCCGGTTTTCACCATCGGTGACCAGCTGGCGGAAGTGCTGATGCTGCATGAGGGAATGACCAGGGCGGCGGCGATGGCCGAGGCGGAGCGGCTGCTGACGCTTGTGCGTCTTCCCGATGCCGCCAATCTGCTGACCCGTCATCCGCATCAGCTCTCAGGCGGTATGCGCCAGCGCGTGATGATCGCCATGGCGCTCGCCTGCCGCCCCAGGCTCCTGATTGCGGACGAGCCGACGACCGCTCTGGACGTTACCGTTCAGGCCCAGATTCTCACCATAATCCGGGAATTGCAGGCCGAACTCGGTATGGCGGTGATCTTCATCACGCACGACATGGGCGTGGTGGCTGAGATGGCCGATGATGTCGTCGTGATGTGGAAGGGAAAGAAGGTCGAGGAAGGCGCGGTCGGGAAAATCTTCGCCGCGCCACAGCATCCCTATACAAAGGTGCTGCTTTCAGCCGTGCCGCGCCTCGGCTCGATGGCTGGCCGGCCGCTGCCGTTGCGCGAAGCCCTCACGGTCCTGGACGGCGACAAGCCAAGGCTCGTAGGCGAAACCCGTGATCAGGATACGGCGGATTATTCCGGCGCGCCATTGCTTCAGGTGCGCGATCTGCTGGTACGTTTCGACATCAGGAAAAACTTCTTTGGCCGGGCGACGCACAGATGCAGCGCGGTCAACCATGTCAGCTTTGACATATATCCCGGGGAGACACTGGCGCTTGTCGGTGAATCGGGCTCGGGAAAATCCACCATAGGCCGGACTATCCAGCAGCTTCAGAACCCTGTTTCGGGTGAGGTGAGGTTCAGCGGAAAACTGATGTCCGCAATGAGCCGCGGCGAGCGGCAGCGCCTGCGCCGCGATGTGCAGTATATCTTTCAGGACCCCTTTGCGTCGCTCGATCCGCGCAAGACCGTGGGTTATTCCATAGCCGAGCCGATCCGCACCCATGGCATTCTGGACAACAATCGCGACATCACGCTGCGGGTCGGCGAACTGCTTGAGCGTGTCGGCCTCCAGCCTTCGATGGCGTCGCGCTATCCGCACGAGTTCTCCGGCGGCCAGCGTCAGCGCATCTGCATAGCCCGCGCGCTTTCATCGAAGCCGCGTCTTATCATCGCCGATGAGGCGCTTTCGGCGCTGGACGTGTCGGTGCAGGCGCAGATCATCAATCTGTTCATGGACCTGCAGAAGGACGAGGGCCTGTCCTATCTCTTCATCTCGCACGACATGGCGGTGGTCGAAAAGATGAGCCATCGTGTTGCGGTGCTCTACACGGGCCAGATCACGGAACTCGGCAGCCGCGCGCAGGTCTTTGAACAGACGGCCCATCCCTACACGCGGCGGCTTCTGTCCGCAGTTCCGGTTGCCGATCCCGCCCGGCGCGTTGAACGCCCGGCGCTGGAAGGTGAAATTCCTTCGACCACACGTGCCGTCGGTGATGAGCCGCCCGTCATTCCGCTTCAGGAAATTTCGCCCGGTCACTTCGTGGCCGAACATTTTGACACCTTGAAATGAACGACAATGGGAGATTCAGATGTCGCCACTTAACATCTTCAGAGCCGGAGCCACAGCGCTTCTGCTGGCCACCACGGCCTTTACCGCTCCGGCCTTTGCCGAGGGCAAGCTGGTCGTGTCTTCGCCGCAGGATCCGGGCTCATGGGACCCGATCGACACCTTTCTCGTGAACTGGGCCTCGGCCGCCACCAACATCTTCGACGGGCTGACCTATCGCGGCCCCGACATGAAGATCGTGCCGGCGCTGGCCGAATCCTGGGAAGAACTGGACGAGGGCAAGCGCATCCGTTTCAAGCTTCGCGCCGGAGTGACGTTCCACAATGGCGAGCCCTTCAATGCGGAAGCCGTCAAGTTCACCTTCGATCGCCTGCTCGGCGATGAGGGCGGGAAAGGCCCGCAGCGCTCGAACTACACCTCGATTACCAAGGTCGAGATCATCGACGACCACACTGTCGATCTGCATCTGGGCGCCCCCGACCCGGTTCTTCTGACCAAGCTTGCCGGCTATGGCGCGATGATCGTGCCGCCGAAATATGTTTCGGAAAACACCGAGGAGTTCTTCAACCTCAATCCGGTCGGCACCGGCCCGTTCAAGTTCGTCTCATACGATCCCAAAGTTTCGCTGAAGCTTGAAGCCTTCGGGGACTTCTGGGGCGACAAGGCGAAGGTTTCCGAGCTCGAATATCGCTTCATCACCGAGCCGGCGACCGCTGTTGCGGAACTGCAGGCAGGCCGTGTCGACGTCGTCATCCCGCCGACCATTCCGGTAGCCATGGTGCCGACCATCGAGGCCGATCCAAATCTGGAACTGGCTTCGGTAACCTCGCCGACCGTCTGGGCGCTGCGCTACAACACGCGCGACGGCATTACCGCCGACGTGCGTGTGCGCAAGGCGCTGATCATGGCGGTCGACCGCGAAACCATCGTCAAGGAAATCCTTGGCGGACAGGCCGATGTGATCGCCAGTTTTCAGAGCCCGCTTTCCTTTGGCTACGATCCGGAGCTGAAGCCTCTCCCCTATGATCCGGAAGGCGCCAAGGCGCTGCTGGACGAAGCTGGCGTCAAGCCCGGCGCGACCGTGCAGATCGACGTGCGCGGCAACGACGCAACCTTCGGTGAGGTCGCACAGGCCGTTGCCGCCTATCTGTCGATGGTCGGCGTTACCGCGACCATCCAGCCGATCGAGCTGAACACCATGCTGAACGACATCATCCCGCAGGGCAAGACCGGCGCGATGTTCCAGCAGGGCTGGGGCGGCTGGACGTTCGATTACGACAACACCGCCTACGCGATGTATCACACCGGCGAAAAGTGGAACCCCTACGACAGCGACCCGAAGCTGGACGAGCTGCTGGAGAGTCAGCGTCCGCTGACAGACCGCGCAGAGCGGGAACGCATCCTGAAGGAAATTGCCGTTTATGCGGCGGATCGGGTCCTTGAGATGCCGCTTTACAACTCCAAGGCGCTCTACGGCATCAACAAACGCGTGAAAAACTTCGACCCGGCGCCGGACAATCGTCTGCGTCTCAATGCAGTTGAAGTCCAGTAATGAACTTTGCCCCCGGATACTTCCGGGGGCATCCCAAAAACAGGTGACGACCCGTGATCGGCTTTATTCTGAAAAGACTTCTGCAGGCGGCATTCGTGGTCGTCGCGGTCAGCCTTGTCGTGGCCGTCGCCATCCGCATGACCGGCGATCCCGCACTGATGATCTCTCAGGGCGCGACGAACATCACCGAGGCGGATCTGCAGCGCATTCGCGAGGGGCTGGGGCTCAACGAACCCTTCGTGGTTCAGTATGCCAACTCGCTCATCGGCCTTCTGACATGGAACTTCGGCAACAGCTTCGTCGGGGGCACGCCCGTCAACATCCTGATATCGCGGGCGCTTCCGGCCACCCTGATGCTGGCCTTCACCTCGCTGCTGCTCTCCATAATCATCTCGGTTCCGCTCGGCATCAGGGCTGCGGTTTCGAGGGGCAAATGGAGCGACCAGCTGATACGCATCTGCTCGCTTGTCGGCCTGTCTTTCCCGAATTTCTGGCTCGCGACGATGCTGGTTCTGCTGTTCGCGGTCACGTTCAGGCTGCTGCCGCCTTCCGGCATGTCGGGCTTGGAAAGCTTCATCATGCCCACGCTCACCATGGGGATCATCCTGACGGCGACCAATGTGCGGCTGGTGCGGACCACCATGCTGGAAACGCTCAATTCGCAATACATCATGGTCGCCCGCGCCAAGGGTCTTTCCGAAAACAAGGTGCTCTACAAGCACGCGCTGCGGAACTGCGCGATCCCGCTCATCACCTATTTCGGGCTTCAGTTCGGTGGTCATCGAGCGCGTTTTCAACTGGCCGGGCATGGGCACTCTGGCTTTCGATGCCGTGGCCGCGCGTGACTACCCGGTGCTGCAGGCCGTCATCATGATCCTCTCGCTGATGATCGTGCTCGTCAATCTGATCGTCGACATCGCCTATGGCTTCGTCGATCCCCGTATCCGCAAGGAATGAGCGCAATGGCACGTCTCCTTCGCTCACAGGCACTGCAGCGTTTCGCCTCGCTGGAATTCGTGCTTGGCGCCGTTTTGCTCATCGCGATAGCCGGCACGGTCATTCTGTCCGGCTGGCTGCTGCCTGACCCGACCAAGATTTCACTCTCGTCGCGCCTCGTGCCGCCGCTGGTGAATGCCGCGCATCCGCTCGGAACGGATGCGCTGGGCCGGGATATTCTCGCACGCGTTGCCAGCGGCGGCTGGATTTCGCTGCAGGTGGGGTTCATTTCGGTTGCCGGCTCCGTCGTGCTGGGCGTCGCCATGGGGTTGGTGGCTGGCTATTATCGCGGCATCTGGGATATGATCTTGATGCGCTTTGCCGATGTGCAGCTGGCGCTGCCCTTCATCCTGCTTGCCATCACCTTCGTCGCGATCGTCGGCGGCTCGATCACCAACACCATCATCCTGCTGATTGTCAGCCAGTGGGTGCAATATGCGCGTCTGGTGCGCGCTTCCGTCATGTCGCTGCGCGAGCGTGAGTTCGTGCTGTCGGCCCGCGCCATCGGGGTGGCGGACCGCAACATCATCATGCGCCATCTGCTGCCCAATCTGCTTGGCCCCGTCGTGGTGCTGATGACGCTCAATGTCGCCAACAACATCCTGCTCGAAAGCTCGCTGACGTTCCTTGGACTTGGGGTCGATCCCTCGATTCCCTCATGGGGAGGGATGCTGGCGGAAGGTCGCACCTATCTGCAGACCGCATGGTGGATTTCCGTGGTGCCGGGGCTCGCCATTCTGCTGACCGTGCTCGGCCTCAACCTGCTTGGCGACTGGCTGCGCGACCTGCTGGACCCCACCGGGAGAACGAGCCGTTGATCCTCTTCGAGAAGACCTTTTCCTCCACGCTTCGCGAGCTTGCCGAAACGCTTTCCGCCGCAACGGTGGAAACGTGGACCTTCGACGATCTGCCAGCCCGTCGCGCCGCCGAAGCCGCTTTTTCAGCGCGCGGCGTCAGCGCGAAATGCCGGTCGGCCTACAAGCCTCTGGTGGTCGCCTTTCGCGACGAAATCGACACAGAAGCGCTCGTGCGGGCCGACATCGTGTTTCCCCGGCATCCTCAGGCGGGTCCCCGCCGGTTTCTTCTCGAAACCTATCCGCTCGTCGCCATGTTCCCCGAAATCCTTTTCTCCTTTATGGAAGGGCCGGAAAGCGATGACTTGCCGGTATACGGCGTCAGGCTGACCTACGCCGACGGCCGCGTGGAAGATCTGTCCGTCACCGCTCCCAATCGCGTGCATGAAGATTATGCGGGCAACGCGGCGCTGTCGCCCTGCGGGTGGCTGCGCATCGATGGAACAGAGCAATCGCTCGACACGGACTATGAGCAGATTTTTCATCAGACGATGGAGGCACTTGCTGGGGGCAATTGGAAGAAAGAGCCGTTCTTTCAGGAACTGTTCATCGGCGTGTCACTGCCGGCCAGCGACGAAGACCTCGGGGTTGGCGATGAGGTTCTGTCGTTGCGTGAAGCGCTGCATGAGGACTTCTATTTCTCGGCTCTCGAACTGCTGGCGAAGTTTTCCGGCCGTCCTGCAGGATACCGGGATTTTCAGCCGGGACAGATCGTGCCGGATATTCGTCAGGGCGAGAAATTATCCGTCACAGTGGAGCTGCGCCCTTATGATGCGGCTTCCCGTTCCGATCACATCCAGGATCTGGAAAGTGCGGGACGCGCGCTGTCGCAGGTGCAGATCGCGGCGGAACTGGAGAAGATACCGGGCCGGCGTTATTTCGCACGCTCGGTAGCCGGACGTGAAATCGCGGCGGTATATCATCCCGGCACGGATCGTGGCGTGATCATTTCCGCGGGCCAGCACGCCAACGAGACCTCCTCGCCGGTGGGCACGCTGCGCGCGGCTCACCGTCTCATGGGGCGTTCAGGCGCGCATTTCGCGTTCTGTCCTCTGGAAAATCCCGATGGCTATGCGCTTCATCAGCGCCTGATCAGAAACAATCCCCGCCATATGCACCATGCCGCCCGCTACACCGCGCTGGGCGACGATCTTGAATACCGCACAGGCGAGGTGCTGTTCGAGAAAGCAATCCGTCTCGAAGCGGAAAAGCTGCTGCCGGCTCTCCTCCATCTTAATTTCCACGGGTATCCCGCGCATGAATGGACGCGTCCTCTGTCGGGCTATGTGCCGCGCGGGTTCGAAGTCTGGACCATTCCGAAAGGCTTCTTCCTCATCATGCGCCATGGCGAAGGCTGGGAGAAGGCGGCGCGCAAACTGATGACGCAGGTCACGGCGCGCCTCAATGACGTGCCGGGCCTGCGGGCTTTCAATGAGGCCCAGATTGCCTTGTTCGAGCGCCATGCCGGGGAAACCGGCTTTGAGATCCTCAACGGTTTTCCCGTGATGATCTCTCAGGACGACCGCCACCGGCTGCCCATGACCCTCATCACCGAATATCCGGACGAAACCGTCGAGGGCGATGCGTTCCGGGCAGGGCATGAGGCACAGATGGCGACGGCGCTGGCCGCTTACGACGCCCTGCAGGATCTTTCCCTGGACCTGTTTCCCTCGCCACTGGTCGCCTGAGCGGAAGCGGCAACGGAGTTCTTTTGCGATGACGATGATCGATCTCAACAGCGATCTGGGCGAAAGCTTCGGCCCCTGGCCGATGGGCGACGATGATGCAATGCTCGCTCTGGTGACCAGCGCCAACATTGCCTGTGGTTTCCATGCAGGCGATCCCGCCGGCATTCTGCGCAGCCTCCGCTCCGCGGCGGAGCGGGGCGTCATCGTCGGCGCCCATATCGGCTATCGCGATCTCGTCGGCTTCGGGCGCCGCAACATGGAGCCTTCCGATGCCGAGCTGTTTGCGGACAGCATCTATCAGATCGGCGCTTTGCAAGGCCTTGCCAAAGCTGCGGGAACCCGCGTTGCCTATGTGAAGCCGCATGGTGCTCTTTACAATACGATGGCGCATGATGCCCGGCAGGCAGCCGCCGTCATCGCCGCCATCAAGGCACTGGACCCCGCCCTGCCGCTGATGGCGCTTTCAAATGCGCCGGTGGTTGCGCAGGCGCGGGCGCAAGGCATCACCGTGATCTGTGAGACATTCGCCGACCGTGCCTACATGGCCGACGGCTCGCTGGTTTCGCGTTCGCGTCCAGATGCGGTGATCCACGATCCGAAGGAGATTGCAGGTCGTATGTTGCGCCTCTTGAGGGAGGGGCTCATCACGGCAGTCGATGGCACCGATATCAGGCTGGAGGCGCAGTCCATCTGCGTCCACGGGGACACGCCCGCGGCTGTGGCGATCGCCCGCAGATTGCGGGCTGACCTCACGGAGGCGGGCATCAAGCTTGCCTCGTTCATACGCTGAGGCCGGAGTGGCAAATGCGCTTTCTTGCAGCCGGGCTGGAGGGTATTCTTGTCGAAACCGAAGACCTTGAACAGGCCCTTGCCCTGTTCGACAGCCTGCGCGTTGCAAAGCTGAAGGGCGTGGCGGAGCTGGTGCCGGCGGCACGTGCGGTGCTGGTGCGGTTCAATCCCTTGTTCGCAAGCAGAGCGGGATTGCGTGAAGCCATCGCCGCGATGGAACTGACGTGCACGGAAACATCGCCCGGCCAGATGGTCGAGATACCTGTCGTCTATGATGGCGAGGATCTGGCGGAGGTGGCCGCGATCCTCGGCTGTTCCGAGGCGGAAGTGATCCGGCGTCATACCGGGGCCGTGCACACGGTGTCATTCACGGGCTTCGCGCCCGGTTTCGCCTATATGAGCAGCGACGATCCGGGGTTGGATGTTCCGCGCCGCAAATCACCACGCGTGCGCATTCCGCGCGGCTCCGTCGCGCTCGCCGGCCGGTTCAGCGGCGTCTATCCGACCGAAAGCCCCGGCGGATGGCAACTGATCGGGCGCACCACCACCCGCATGTGGGACCTCGCGCGGGAGCGTCCTGCCCTGCTGGTGCCCGGCGACCGGGTGCGCTTCCGTCAGGTCGAGGCCGGCGACGCAATCATTGTTCCTGCCTTGTCCCGGGCCGCGACGGCAACGGTGAAGACGGACGCCTGTGTGACGATCTTGCGCACGGAACGCCCTTTGATGCTGGAGGACGAAGGCCGACCCGGACAGGCGTCGCAGGGCGTGTCCGGCTCGGGCGCGCTGGATCGGGCCAGCTTCCGCGCGGTAAACGACGTTCTTGGCAATGCGGCCAATGCACCAGCGCTTGAGATTGTCTTCGGAGGCGTTGAACTTCGCGCCGACAGGCCTGTCACGCTGGCCATGACCGGCGCGCCCTGCAAGCTAGTGCTGACCGGCAATGACGGGCGCAGGATGGTTCTGCCGACAGGCCGGGCTTTTGCGCTCGATGCGGGAGATATTCTCGATATCGGCGCTGCCGGTCAGGGCATGGTCAGCTACCTCGGTATCCGCGGTGGCTTTACCTGCGATCTGGTGATGGGATCGGCTTCCCGCGATATGCTGGCCGGCATTGGCCCCGAACCCGTTGTGGCCGGTGCAACGCTTTGCGCAGCGCCCGGCCCGGCCCGCGCCGTCAGTGCATATACGGTTCCGGCCGCAGCGCTGCCGAAGAAAGACGAGGCGACCACCGTGGATATAGTCCTGGGGCCACGCGATGACTGGTTCACCGACGCGGCATTGCAAACTCTGACAACGCAGGACTGGCGCGTAACGCCTGAGGCAAGCCGGGTCGGCAAACGGCTTTCCGGTCTGTCGCCTCTGGAGCGTATCGATGCGGCCGAATTGCCGTCAGAGCCGACCGTGCCCGGTGCGATACAGGTGCCGCATAGCGGCCAGCCTGTGGTCTTTTTGGCCGATCATCCGGTGACAGGAGGCTATCCTGTGATTGCTGTGGTCGCGCGCTACCATCTCGACCTTGTGGCGCAAATCCCGCCCGGCGCGTCGATCCGTTTTCATCCCGTCAGCGAGGATCATTGAGCAATGAAGAAGCTGCTCGTCGCCAATCGAGGCGAAATCGCCCTGCGCATCATTCGTGCAGCGCGCGACTACGGGATTGAATCGGTTGCCGTTTATGCGGACGCTGACGCCGCATCGCTTCATGTCGAATATGCGGATGAAGCGTGGGCGCTCGGTGCCGGGCGCGCTTCGGATACCTATCTCGCCATCGATAAGATTATCGACATTGCGGCGCGCTCGGGAGCGGATGCCGTCCATCCGGGTTACGGTTTTCTCTCCGAACGGCCTGAATTCGCGCAGGCGGTGCTCGACGCCGGACTGGTCTGGGTGGGTCCCTCACCGGATGTGATCCGCATGCTGGGTGACAAGATCGAGGCGCGCCGCATAGCAGCCGGTGTCGGCGCTCCGCTGGTCAGCGGCTCCGATGGCCCCCTCTCTTCGGCAAAGGAAGCTGTCGCGTTCGCTGAGCGTGCCGGGTTGCCGATTGCGATCAAGGCTGCATTCGGCGGTGGTGGGCGGGGCATGAAGGTCGCCCGCTCGCTTGCGGACGTCGGCGACATGTTTGAGTCCGCGGTTCGCGAGGCAACCGAGGCCTTTGGGCGCGGTGACTGCTACGCCGAACAATTTCTCGACAAACCCCGCCATGTCGAGGCGCAGATTCTGGCAGACAGCCATGGCAATATTCTGGTGCTCGGAACGCGCGACTGCTCCCTGCAGCGCCGCAATCAGAAACTGGTCGAGGAAGCGCCGGCCCCGTTCCTGAGCGCAGAACAGAGGCAGCGGATCCACGACGCTGCCCGAAAAATCTGTTCCGCTGCCGGATATGTGGGGGCGGGCACGGTGGAATTTCTGCTGTCGCGCGACGGACTGATTTCCTTTCTGGAAGTGAACACGCGCCTTCAGGTCGAACATCCCGTCACGGAAGTGACGACCGGCATAGACATCGTCGTGGAACAGTTGCGTATCGCCGACGGGCTGCCGCTGCGTGTGAAAGAAACGCCGGAGCCTCTGGGACATGCCTTTGAATTCCGCATCAATGCGGAAGATCCGGGTCGGGGCTTCCTGCCGACGCCCGGACGCATCACCCGTTTTCGCGCGCCCTCCGGACCCGGCGTGCGGCTCGACAGCGGCGTCGAAGCCGGATCCATTGTCCCGCCGCTCTATGATTCACTGTTTGCAAAACTCATCGTCTTCGCTTCCACCCGTGACGAAGCGCTTCATCGGGCCAGACGCGCCCTGCGGGAATTTCAGGTCGAAGGAATAGCAACTGTTCTGCCGTTCCATCGCGCAGTGCTTGAGGAAGAGGCTTTTACGTCGGCCGAACATTTTGGCGTCCATACCAACTGGATCGAGACCGAACTCGCCCTGCCGCCTCCCGCCCCCCGGGTTGAGGCGCAGGAAGACGATCTGGTTCGCACCTACATTGAAATTGATGGCAAGCGCCATCAGCTTGCTCTGCCGGCTGCATTCTGGGGGAAGCTTGCTGCTGCGCCGGCTTCGCCGGATGGTGCGCGCGAGGCTCCTTCATTACAGGACGCGGAAGGCGAAATAGTCGGCGTACCGATGCCGTCCATTCTGCAGGGGTGGCTCGTTGACGACGGAGCCCGCGTTCGCAAGGGTGATGCGATTGCCATCATAGAGGCGATGAAAGCGGAAATGCGGATTGCCGCGCCTGCAGATGGTGTCCTGCAGCATAGAGCAAAACCCGGTTCTGAGCTCATGGCAGGCGATATGCTCGCCGTCATCCTGCCCGGCGGATGATTTCCTCCGACTGGTTTTATTCCCTGCCAATGTCATTTCGATCGTGAAAAAGAGCACGCCAAGCAACTTCCTGCTGGCCGGAAGATGGACAGCTGACGCGGCTTGCGAGATCTTCCGGAACCACTCTGCGCTGTGTGGGAATGATTTCGGCTCCAGCGTGGATTTGTATCCGGCCTGTCTTTAAACAGGCGCGGCGCTCTTACGAAATGCTGAAAGAATGGCTATCATGAGGCTCAGCTTGACCGACGGCCTCCCGGCTTCATTGAATGGAGGCGGGACGGCTGCAGGAAATCCGGTACTTCAACAGAATTTGCAATGCGGACTGTGAATGGCGAAATCTCAAACCCGCGCCGCTCATAAGACGGGTAAAAATGCGCGCGAGATCATTCTGAACGCGGCGCGGGCGGAATTCGCCGAGAAAGGTTTCAACGGAGCCCGTGTCGACAGCATCGCCGCCCGCTCCGGCCTGAACAAGCAGCTCGTCTACTATTATTTCGGCAGCAAGGACGACCTTTACCGCGTCACGCTTGAGGAAGCCTATACCGAGATACGCCTGCGCGAAAAAGACCTCGACCTGCGATCGCTACCCCCGCAGGACGCCATCGTGCGCCTCATCGATTTTTCGCTCAGCTATCTGGCGCGGCATCGGGAATTTATTCGCATGCTGGCCGACGAGAACGCGCTGGGTGGACCCCACGTCAAGGACTCCGATGCTTTTCAGCGCACGAACTCGCCACTGATCGAGATGATCGGGGCGACCCTGCGCGAAGGCGAAGCGCAAGGCGTGTTTCGCAAGGGCATCGATCCGCTCGACCTCTACATCTCGATCGCGGGCATGACGTTTTTCTATTTCGCCAACGGCGTCACCATGTCGGCGATTTTCGGGCGGGATCTTTCCACGCCGGAAGCTCTTTCCGTCTACCGGGATCATATCGTTGCGCTGACGCTGGCGGGTCTGCGGCCCTGATGCCGTCTTGCGTGCGCCCCGGCGCGGGCTTACCAGCCGCGTTGCAGAGCGCGGGCTGATCGTTGCCGATCCTCGATTCAACCAAATAGTTGAAACCGCCCCCGGGGACGGTCTACCCTCCTGATGCAAATGCCGGAGGACGCCCTGATCATGATTCCCGCCATCGTTACCGACGAGTTGTCGGATTCGCCCGAAACCGCCTTCGAGCTTGGTCTGGAATGGGGCGTGCGGCATTTCGAGCTGCGCGGCATGCACGATGCCCGCGTGCCGCGCCTGAGCCCGACGCAACGGCGGCGGCTGTTGCGGGCGATCCGTGACTTCGATGTGCGCATCAGTGCCATCTCTCCGGGACTCTTCAAGATTCCCCTGCCGCCGGACTCTGCGCAAAGCTCCAATCTGGCGTGGATGGACCGCGAGTTTCACGACGCATGGGCGGACGCGGAGGCGCTGCTGCGCGATCATGTCGAACGGCTTCTGCCGGAATCGCTTGAGTTTGCCGTGGCCAGCGGCGCGCAGCACCTGATCGCCTTCAGTTTTCACCGCGGCGGCCGACCTTCGGGACGTGCGCCCGGACGGGTCGCGGATGTGCTCGCCCACGCCGCCGAACTGGCGCAGAGTGCGAATGTATCCCTGATCATCGAGAACGAGGAGAGCCACTGGGCCAATACGGGCGCGCTTTCAGCGGCCCTGATTGCGGCCACCGGCGCACCGATCGGGATCAACTGGGATCCCGCCAACGCGCTGATCGACGGCGACACCCCCTGGCCGGACGGTTATGCCGCCTGCCGTCATCTGGTCCGCAATGTCCACTTCAAGGACGCCCGCGTCCATGCCGACAATTCATGGGAGTTGCTGGCCGACGGGGACGTCGACTGGGCCGGTCAGGTGATGGCGCTTGAGGAGGATGGCTATGCAGGTTGTGTCGCCATGGAACCGCATCTGTGGCCATCCGTAGCCTCGGTGAGAAACGCTCTCTCCAGATTTAACGCATTGAAAAACAATTGAAATATTGCGGCGGAAAATTTCCGTCAAAAATTCAACCAAATAGTTGAAATCTTCTTTCGCTGCGGATAGTGTCATCGGCAAGAAAAGAACATGAGGGAGCCGATCTTGCATCAGACAGTCGCCAATGATTCCGGTCTGGCCGCCACCGCGCTGCCCGAGAGCTTCGGTTCCGTTGAGGAACTCGAAGAATACATGACCCGGCCAACGCCCGCTCTGGTGCGCGATCTGGCCTCGGTCGACGGTGACATCATCATCCTCGGCGTTGCGGGCAAGATGGGCCCGACGCTGGCGCGCATGGCCAAGCGTGCGGCACCCGAAAAGCGGGTGATCGGCGTTGCCCGCTTCAGCGAGCCCGAGTTGCAGGCGCAGCTTGAATCCTGGGGCGTCGAGACCATCAGGGCCGATCTGCTGGACGAGGCGCAGGTGAACGCCCTGCCCAAGGCGCGCAACGTGATCTTCATGGCCGGTATGAAGTTCGGCGCTTCGGGCAATCAGGCGCTGACCTGGGCGATGAACACCCATTCGCCGGCGCTGGTCGCAAATGCCTATCGCGACTCGCGCATCGTCGCCTTCTCCACCGGCAACATCTATCCGCTGATGGATGTGCTCCAGCAGGGCGCGCTGGAGACGACACCGCCGGAGCCGCGCGGCGAATATGCCATGTCCTGCCTCGGCCGCGAGCGCATGTTCGAGCATTTCTCGCGCGTTCACGGCACGCCCGGCCGGCTGTTCCGCCTGAACTACGCCATCGATCTGCGCTATGGCGTGCTTTACGATCTCGCCAGCCGCATCAAGGCCGGCACCCAGATCGATCTGTCGCTGATGGGGCACGTCAACGTGATCTGGCAGGGCGACGCCAATGCGCAGGCGCTGCGCTGTCTGGCTCATTCCACCGAAATCACCAGCCCGATCAATGTGTCGGGTCCGGAAACCCTGTCGGTGCGCTGGCTGGTCCATGAACTGGCAAAGCGCCTTGAAGTCGAGCCGCGCCTGTTCGGTTCCGAGGCGACCACCGCCTGGCTCACCAACACCGCGCAGGCCAACCGGCTGTTCGGCTATCCGTCGGTTCCGCTGACGGCGATGCTCGACTGGACCGCCGACTGGGTTGCCCGCGGCGAAATTGCCTATAACAAGCCCACCAAGTTCGAAGCCCGGAGCGGAGCGTTCTGAACATGACCGGACAAGCCACTCCTCAGGCCCGGCAGGCTGCGATGGATCTCCTGCGCGAAGGAACCGTCATTCCTGCCCACCCTCTGGCGCTGAATGCCGATCGCCAGCTCGATGAGCGCCGGCAGCGGGCGCTGACGCGCTACTATCTCGATGCGGGCTCCGGCGGTCTGGCGGTGGGTGTGCACACCACCCAGTTCGCCATTCGCGAAGTCGGGCTCTATGAGCGGGTGCTGTCGCTTGCCGCGGAAGAGGCTGCAAGCTGGACCGACCGCACGCTGGTCATGGTTGCCGGGCTTGCCGGTCCGACCGCGCAGGCGGTGAATGAGGCGAAGACGGCCGTATCGCTTGGCTACCATGCTGGCCTGCTCAGCCTCGCCGCCCTCAAGGGCCAGAGCGAGGATGTGCTGATTGCGCATTGCGAGCAGGTTGCCGCCGAAATTCCGCTGATCGGCTTCTATCTGCAGCCGGCGGTCGGCGGGCTGCATCTGTCGGCGCATTTCTGGGCGCGCTTTGCCGCCATCCCCAATGTGGTGGCGATCAAGGTTGCTCCCTTCAACCGCTATCGCACCGTCGATGTGGTGCGCGGCATCGTCGATGCCGGGGCCGAGGACAAGGTCACGCTCTACACCGGCAATGACGATCACATCGTGCTCGATCTGGTGACGCCGTTCACCGTGATGCGCGACGGCAAGCCCATCACGCTGCGCTTCAAAGGCGGCTTGCTCGGCCACTGGTCGGTGTGGACGAAAGGCGCGGTCGACATCTTCGAACGCTGCCGTGCGGAAGCGGCGAAGGATGCGGTTTCGGCCGACATGCTCGCGCTGGATTCCCGCGTGACCGACTGCAACAGCGCCTTCTTCGATGTCGTCAACGACTTCCACGGCTGCATTGCCGGCTGTCACGAAATCCTGCGCCGGCAGGGCCTGCTGGAGGGCATCTGGTGCCTCGATCCGGAAGAGGGGCTTTCGCCGGGACAGGCGGAAGAGCTGACCCGCGTCAGCCGCCTGCATGCCGACCTTGCGGATGACGACTTCGTCCGCGCCAATCTCTCGCGCTGGCTGGACTGATCCGATGGCGAAGCTGCGCGAGAAACTTCTCGAACTGGTGCCCGCCATCGTTCTCTTTCTGGCGATCATGGCCATCTGGCAGGCGGCCGTGAGCTGGGGCGAGATCAAGCCCTATCTGCTTCCAAGCCCGCGCTCGGTGCTGGATGCCATGCTCGACACCTCGATCGACTGGTGGGGGCACATCTGGGCCACCGGCCTTGCCATCGTGGGCGCGTTCCTGCTGGCGGCGGCCAGCGGCGTTCTGCTGGGCACGATGATCGCCTGGTCGCCGGTGCTTTCGCGGGCGCTGATGCCGTTTCTGGTGTTTCTCAACACGCTTCCCAAGGTGGCCATCGCGCCGCTGTTCCTGATCTGGGTCGGCTACGGCATCCTTCCCAACATATTGATGGGCGCGCTGATCGGCTTCTTCCCCGTGGTCATCAACACGGCGGTGGGCCTCTCGCAGATCGATCATGACATGATCGATCTCGGCCGCGTCTTCAGTGCGCCGAAATGGAAGGTGTTCGCCAAGATCCGCATTCCGAACGCCTATCCCTATATCCTGTCGGCGCTGAAGGTCACGGCGACCTCCGCCGTCGTCGGTGCGATCGTCGGCGAATTCGTCGCTTCGCAGACCGGGCTCGGCTACGTCATCGTGACCAGCCAGAGCAGCATGAACACCGCGCTGGCTTTCGCCGCGCTCATCTATATCTCGATCATCGGTTTGCTGCTGTTCGCGGCCGTCGGGCTGATGTCGCGCTATCTGGCGCCGTGGGCCGAGGGAACCGACGCCTGAGCCGGAATTACCGTCACCATCCGATAAACGCAAAAATGGGAGCGAACGGGATGAAGACTGCACTGATGATCACAACGGCCATGGTTGCAGCACTTGCTGCGGCACCGGCCATGGCCAGCGAGAAATTCACCTTCGCGCTGAACTGGTTCCCGGTTGGCGACCATGCCGCCTACTGGGTGGCCAAGGAGAAGGGCTACTTCGCCGAGAAGGGCCTCGACGTGGTGATCGAGAACTCCAAGGGTTCCGGCGATTCCATCGCCAAGGTTGACACCGGCCGCGCCGACGCCGGACTTGCCGACGCGGCGGTCGTCATCGGCTCACGGGCGCGGGGAACCACGGTGAAGGTTGTCGGCATCATCTTCGACCGCACGCCGATGAACTTCTTCTCCAAGGCCTCCGCTCCCATCACCAAGCCCTCCGACCTTCCCGGCAAGACCGTGGGCGCACCTCCCGGCGACAGCCAGCGTCTGGTGTGGCCGGCTTTCGCCAATGCCAACGGCATTGATCCCAATTCCATCAAATGGGTGAACATCGAGCCTTCGGCAAAATATGTGGCGCTTGCGGAAGGGCGCGCCGATGCGGTGTCGGACTACACGACCGGCCTGCCGCTGGCGGAAAAGGCCGTCGGCAAGGGCAATGCCGTGACGCTGAACTGGGCCGACTACAATTTCCAGCTCTACGCCATGTCGATCATGGCCAGCGAGGCCACCATCAAGGACCGGCCCGAGGCGCTTCGCGGTTTTCTGGAAGCGTCCTACAAGGGCTGGCAGGATGTCATGAACGATCCTGAAGGCGCGATGGAGATCTATAAGAAGGCCGTGCCTGAGATCGATGTGGTGGCACTGCGCGAAAACATGGATCTCGGCTTCGAACTGATGAAGACGCAGACCTTCAAGGAAAACGGCATCGGCGCCATCGACAAGGAAAAGATGTGCGGATCGGTCGACCTCGTGAACACCTATATGGGCCTGCCCACCAAGGTAGATTGCGCGGACGCCTATGACGACACGTTCCTGACCAAGATTGAGCTTCCGTTCGACGTTCAATAACCTCTGAAGACAGGCTAGACAGAGTGGACACTATTTCCATCCAGCTCGACGGGGTCTCGATGACCTACGGCACCGCATCGGGGCCGGTCGAGGCGTTGCGTGACATCAATCTGGCGGTTCGGCAGGGCGAGTTCATCTCGCTCGTCGGCCCGTCCGGTTGCGGAAAATCCACCCTGCTGCGCGTGGTGGCCGGGCTGCGCGAGCGCAGCGCCGGCACCATCATGGTGGATGGCCAGAGGGTGACGAAGCCGATCCCCAATGTGGGGATGGTGTTTCAGGCGGCCGTGCTGCTGAAATGGCGCACCATCCTCGACAACGTGCTGTTGCCGGCGGAGCTGGCAGGCCTCAACCCGCGCAACTACCGCGAGCGGGCCATGCAGCTTCTCGAACTCACCGGGCTGAAGGAATTCGCCAACAAGCTGCCGCGCGAGCTTTCCGGCGGCATGCAGCAGCGCGCCGCGATCTGCCGTGGCCTGCTTCTGGACCCTCAGCTCTTGCTTATGGATGAGCCCTTCGGCGCTCTCGATGCGATGACGCGTGACGAGATGAACCTGGAACTGCTGCGCATCTGGGGCGAGGCTTCCGATACCCGCAAGACCGTTCTGTTCGTCACCCACTCCATTCCCGAAGCCGTGTTCCTTTCGGATCGGGTGGTGATCATGTCGCCGCGTCCGGGACGCATCGACACGGTGCTCGATATCGATCTGCCGCGCCCGCGCACCGTCGAAAGCCGCATCACGCCGGAATTCGGCGCGCTGTCGCTGAAGATCTACGACATGCTTACCGGTCGACAGAGCGGCGATGACCCGCGCTTCGTGCCGGCATGACGGTACGGCTTCGGGTCGTTGACGTCTGCTGCTACGAGCGGCCTTACCGGCTGCGCATCCCGTTTCGCTTCGGCATAAAGACCGCGACGGGCGGACGGCAGGCGGTTGTCTCGGTCCGCATCCGTCTGGAAAACGGGCAGGAAGCCACCGGCTGGGCGGCAGAGGCGCTGAGCGCCAAATGGTTCGACAAGAACCCTTCGCTCACCGATGACCAGAACCATCACCAGCTGCGCCGCTCCATCGAGCTGGCCGCCGAGGCCCGCCTCGGCTCCGGCCTGCAAACGGCATACGGGCTTTTCGAGACCAGCTATTTCGACCTGAATGATGCATGTGCCGCGCAGGCGCTCAATCCGCTGATCGCGAGCTTCGGCATGGCGATGCTCGACCGCGCCATTCTCGATGCCCTGTGCCGGGCGAAGGGCACGAGTTTTGCGCAGGCCATGTCTGCCAATCTGGGGGGCATTCATACGGGGCCGCTGGTGCCGGAGCTGGATGGTTTCGATCTCGATGCTTTCCTTGGTTCCCGTCATCCCGCATTGAGCATCGACATCCGCCACACCGTGGGGCTGGTCGATCCGCTGGTTCCCGGCGATCAGGAAAGCCGCGTCAATGACGGTTTGCCGGAGACGCTGTCGGAAGTCATCGCGACCTATGGCTGCCGCTACTACAAGATCAAGATCGGCGGCGATGCGGACGCGGATCTGGACCGGCTCGGCCGGATCGCTGCGCTGCTGGACCAAAGCGGCATCGATTACCGCGTGACCCTCGACGGCAACGAACAGTTCGCCGATGGTGAGGCCATTGCAGCATTCTTCGCGCGGGTGGAAGCCGATCCGGCGCTGCGCCGGTTCAGCAGGTCTCTCCTGTGCCTCGAACAGCCGGTGCGGCGTGACCGCGCGCTGGCAGAGCCGGTGGACCGTCTTGCCGCCCGCATTCCGGTGATCATCGATGAATCGGATGGTGGGCTGGATGCGTTCCCGACAGCCCGCGCGCTCGGCTATACGGGCGTGTCGTCGAAGACCTGCAAGGGCTTCTACAAGTCGATACTGAACGCAGCCCGGGCTCAGGCCTGGAACGGCGACGGCGCGTCGCGCTATTTCCTCTCTGCTGAAGACCTGACCTGCGAACCCGGCATTTCCCTGCAGCAGGATCTCGCGCTCGTCAGCTGGCTGGGGCTCACCCATGTGGAGAAGAATGCCCATCATTTCATAGATGGCTTCGGCAATCGTCCTCACGGTGAAGCGCAGGCTTTTCTGGCCGCGCATGGCGACCTTTATCATCTCCAGAACGGTGTTGTCCGGCTGAGGCTCGAAGGTGGCAGGGTCGCGATCGGCTCGCTCGCAGCTTCCGGATTCGGAACGGCATTGTCGCCTGATATTGCCGGTCTGGAGCCCATGCCTCCCGCAGACTGGAGTTAGCCCGCTCCCCGCGCAGAAGCGTCCTGATGCCCTGCCGCGCGTGGGCATGAGCGCCGTGGATTTGCGGTGGCGATTGGGGCAGCTGCTGTACCCAACAAGGGCTGGTACATTTGCCTCAGGGGCAGTGATCCTTGCCAACATCAAACTATTTCTGAACAACGGCACCTGTCGGGGCCGTCAGCCACGGCTGAGAGGCGGTAGGGGCCAGCCCCGGCCGGAACCCTGCCTGATGAAATGAATAATGAAAGGGAAGATATGAACGGCGCCGACATGCTTTGCGATGTGCTTCTGGTGAACGACATTGACGTTTGCTTCGCCAATCCGGGAACCTCCGAAATGCATTTCGTTGCCGCGCTTGATCGCAAGCCGCAGATGCGCTGCGTGCTGGGTCTGGCCGAGGGCGTTGTGACAGGCGCCGCCGACGGTTACGCGCGCATGGCCGACAAGCCTGCCGCCACCCTGCTGCATACGGGGCCGGGGCTCGCCAACGGTCTTGCCAATCTGCACAATGCCCGCCGCGCCCGCACACCCATGGTCAATGTGGTGGGCGATCATGCCACCTATCATCTGAAGCATGATGCGCCGCTGACAAGTGACATCGAAGGCCTTGCCCGGCCCATGTCGCACTGGGTTGGCCGTATCGAGAGCGCCGCCGGAGTGCGCACGCGCACGGAAGAGGCTTATCGCGAGGCGCAGATGCGCCGGGGTGTCTCGACGCTGATCCTGCCGGCGGACGCGGCGTGGGGCGAGGTTCAGCCCGAAACGCTCGGCCCCGTAACCCTGCCGCAACCGCCCGCCATTTCCGCTGACCTGCTTTCCGCTGCCGGAGCGGCGTTGCGCAGCGGCAGGCGCGCGGTCATCATTCTGGCCGGCCGGGCGCTGCGCGCCGGTGCCCTCGAAACCGCGGGGCGCATCGCGGCTGCCACCGGTGCGGCGCTGTTTTCGCAGACCTCCGACCGCACCGCGCGGGGTGCCGGCAGGGTTGCGGCCCGTCCTGTGCCTTACAATGTCGATCAGGCGGTGCAGGCATTGCGCGAGTTCGAGGTGGCGATCTGCCTCGGCGGGCATGCGCCGGTCGGGTTCTTCGCCTATCCCGGCAAGCCCGGCGCGATGCTGCCGGCCGACTGCGAGGTCATCCAGCTTGCAGAGCATGAGCACGATCTGGCCGGCGCGCTTGAGGCGCTTGCCGCCGAAATCGGCGTGCGCGGCGATGCTCCGTTCGTGGCCGGTCGTTTCAACCAGCGCGAGATCGCTGCTCCGAATGGCGTGCTCGATGCGGACAGCATTTCCGTGGCGGTGGCGCGCGCTCTGCCTGAAGACGCAATCCTGATCGATGAGGCGATCACCTCGGGCGGGCGTCTGACGGCGTTGTCGCCGGGGCTCGTTCCGCATGACCATGTGCCGCTGACGGGCGGCGCGATCGGCGAAGGCATTCCGCTGGCGGTTGGTGCCGCCATTGCCTGTCCGCAGCGCAAGGTGGTGGCCATGCAGGCCGACGGCAGCGGCATGTACACCGTGCAGGGCCTGTGGACGCAGGCGCGCGAAAATCTCGATGTGGTGACAGTCATTCTGTCAAACCGTGCCTATGCCATTTTGCAGGGCGAAATGCGCAATGTCGGCGTCAACAATTTTGGGCGCAACGCACGGCGCATGCTCGATCTGGATTCGCCCGACCTCGACTGGTGCCTGATCGCGCGCGGCATGGGTGTGGAAGCTGCCCGTGCCGACACGATCGAACAATTCATCGATCTGTTCGGGACGGCGCTGACGAGAAAAGGGCCGTTCCTGATCGAGGCGCGGATCTGAAGCCTTGCCTGAAGGCTGATCGTAAATCGCAAAGGGGGTGCCGAGGCATCCCCTTTCAGCAGGCGCGCATGTCGCGGTAGACCAGCTGCAAAGCCTTGAAGGCTGCGTAGCGCTCTGCGTGCAGATCGGCGATGGCGCCTGTCGCGGGCTGATGGACGCTGCCGGAAGCCGAAAGCTGCGCCATCGCTTCGCCCATCGTGGCGAAGGCGCCGCCGGCGACCGCACCCAGAATGGCGGAACCCAGCAATACGGGCTCTTCGGTGCGCGGCGCCACCACCGGTTTGCCGCCGGCTTCCGCCAGCAGGGTGCGCACGAAATCGCTCTGCCCGGCACCGCCGCTGATCACCACCTGTTCGACATGGGCACCGGCTTCGGCCTGAACCTCGATGATCTGGCGCAGCCCGTAACCGATGCTGCAGATGCCGGCGACATAGAGCGCGACGAGGCTGTCGAGATCGTCTTCCATGCCAAGACCTGCGATCACGGCCCGCGCCTCGGGGTCGGCGAAGGGGGCGCGGTTGCCGAGGAATTCGGGCACGACATGCAGCCCCTTCACCAGCCGCACGGCCTCCGTGGCGGTGCCGGCACGCTCAAGGGCGAGGTCGGCGAGCAGCACGGGAAGGGCGACGCCCTTCGCATCGGCGCGGGCTTTCGCTGCGCCATGGGCGGGATGCATGGCGATAAGCCGTTCGATGGCCGCACCCGCTGCGCTCTGGCCGCCTTCGTTCAGCCACATGCCCGGCACCATGGCTGAATAATAGGGACCCCAGACGCCGGGAACGAACACCGGCTCGCTGGTCGAGGTCATGGTGCAGGAGGACGTGCCGAAGACATAGGCGAGGTTGCGCTGCGGCTCGCCGCCGATGCCGACCGTGCCGATGCCTCCCGCATGCGCGTCGATCATCCCGGCGGCCACGGCGGTGCCCGCGACGAGACCCATGGCTGCGGCTGCCTCTTCAGTCAGGCCGCTGCCGAGCGCGGTGCCCGGCTCGACGATGCGCGTGCCGATGCGCGAAAAACCTTCATCGGCAAGCACATCGAGGCCGATCTTGCGGAAGTAGCTTTCATCCCAGCGCTGTTCATGGGCGAGATAGGTCCATTTGCAGGTGACGGTGCAGATGGAACGGGCGAGATCGTCGCTGGCGCGCCATGTCAGATAGTCGGCGAGGTCGAAGAATTGCCATGCGGCGTCGAAGATCTGCGGCCGGTTTTCCTTCAACCACAGAAGCTTGGGTGTTTCCATTTCCGGCGAAATGCGCTCGCCGACATAGCGCAGCACCGGATGGCCGAGTTTGTTGATGCGCTCCGCCTGTTCTGTGGCGCGGTGGTCCATCCACACGATGATGTCGCGGCCGGCATCTTCGCAGGGGCCAACCGCAAGCGGTGTTCCGCCTTCGCCCAGCACCACCAGCGAGCAGGTGGCGTCGAAGCCGATGCCGGCCACGGAAGCCGGATCGATACGGGCTGCCGCGACAGCCTCCTTCACGCTGGCGCAGACGGCGTCCCAGATTTCAGCGCTCGACTGCTCGACCATCGATCCCGCTTCGCGAAAAAGGGCGATGTCGCGTTTTGCGGTGGCCAGCATCCGGCCTTCGAGGTCGAACAGGCCAGCGCGGGCACTTCCTGTGCCGACATCGATACCGATCACATAGCGGTTGGCTCGGGCCGTATCGCGCGGCGCGGAAGCACCGGTCGTCGTGCTCATGGGTACACTCTCAAGACTCAAAAAGAGGACGAAGGGGCGGGCTTCCCCTCTTACAGATCGACGCTGTTTGGCAGGATGACCAGATCGCGAATGGTGACGTTGCGCGGGCGCGACAGCATGAACAGCACGGCTTCGGCCACTTCCTTCGGCTGCATCAGGCTGCCATTGGCGAGCGCCTCCTCCATCTTGGCTTTCGGCCAGTCGTCGAGCAGGGCCGTCACCACCGGGCCAGGCAATACCGCGCCGACGCGCACACCATGCTGCGCCACCTGACGGCGGGTGGAATGAACGAAGGCCTGCACGGCGAATTTCGAGGCGGTGTAGATCGGCTCCCACACTACCGGCACCACACCGGCGATGGAGCTGGTGAACAGGATGTCGCCGCTCTTCTGCGCGATCATGTGTGGCAGCACCGCATGGACCGAGCGGAACGCGGCGTTGATGTTGAGGTTGAGCATCCGGTCCCATGCGTCGGGATCGCCTTCGGCCACCGGCCCGCCGATATAGGCGCCGGCATTGGCGTGGAAAATGTCGAGACGACCGGCAGCGTCGAGAATACGCGGCAACATGCCCGACACGTCTGACGGCGAAAGAAGGTCGACCACCAGCGGTCTGGCGCGTTCGCCCAGCTCGGCGCACAGGGTTTCGAGACGGCCCGCGGCCCGGTCGATCAGCATCACCGTGGCCCCTTCGGCCAGCAGCGTGCGCGCGCATTCGAGGCCGATGCCCGATGCCGCGCCGGTGATGGCCGCGACCTTGCCCTTCATGATTTCCGCCATGATGTTTCCTTCCTGTGGATCAGGCTCTGCCGTGGCTGACGCGGGAGCGGCGGGCGAGCGAATCGACGATGACGGCGATGGCCAGAACCGCGCCGGTGATCATGTAGCGCAGCGAAGAGCTGAGATTGAGCAGTGTCAGGCCGTTGGAAATGGCCTGAATGACGATGATGCCGAGCAGGGCGGAATAGGCGCTGCCGCGTCCGCCGAACAGGCTGGTTCCGCCGATGACGGCAGCCGCGATGGCATTGAGATTGACGTCGCCGGTGCCGGCCTGCTGGCTGGAGGAGGCAAGGCGGGAGGCGGCCAGAATGCCGCCAAGGGCTGCCAGCGTCGAGCACAGCATGAAGGCCGACATGTAGATGCGGCGCACATTGATGCCGGAACGCCGTGCGGCTTCGCGATTGCCGCCGACGGCGAACATGGAGCGGCCCCAGCGGGTGCGGGTCAGCGCATAGTCCAGCAGCACCACCAGTGCCACGAACAGGCCGAACATCCACGGCACGCCGCGCCCCAGATTGAGATAGTAGACGGCGAACTGGATGACCACGGTGAACAGACCGGCCTTGAAGGCAAGCGCGCCGAGCGGTTGCGAGGAAAGGCCGACGGCATGGCGGCGGGCGCGGTTGCGCAGGCCCAGCACCACCATCACCACACCGGGAAGCAGCGCCAGCAGATGGGATGTCCAGCCCGGCATCACCATGACCTGTCCGAAACGCACCAGCGGCGAGGCATAGGGCAGGTTGATGGAGCCGGTCGGACCCAGAATGTAAAGCTGCAGGCCAAGCAGGGCCAGAAGTCCGGCCAGCGTGGCGACGAAGCTCGGCATGCCCAGCCTGTTGTAGAGCATGGCGTAGAGCGCGCCCATCGCGGCTCCGGCAGCAAGTGCGACGGCAATACCGCCGGCAATCGGCCAGCCGGCATTGACCCACAAGACGCCGATGATGGCCGAGGCCAGACCGCTCATCGAGCCAACCGACAGGTCGATTTCGCCCAGCAGCAGCACGCACACGATGCCAAGCGAAATAACGCCGATGGTGGCGCTGTCGAACAGCAGATTCACCAGATTGTTGGGTGCGAGGAAAACCGGATTAAGGATGCTGAACACGGTGGAGATGACGATCAGCCCCACTGCAACCGGCAGCATGCCGAGATCGCCGGTGCGGACGCGCGCGAAGAAGCTGCGCACCATGCCGCCAATGCTCTCATCGGGGCGCACGCGCTCGTCGGAACGGTCGAGCGCCGCTTCTGCGGTGGCATTCTCATCGGATGAGGGTTTGGTGGAAACTGGCGTGGTCATGCTCTTGCCCCGCTGATGCCGTCGGTTTTATTGCCGGCGTCCAGACGGGCGCGGCGACGCGACACTGCGTTTTCGGTGGCGCCGGTAATGGCGGTCACGAGTTCGTTGTTGGTGGCGTCCGGGCTGAAAACGCCATTGTTGCGCCCAAGGCGCAGCACCACGACGCGGTCAGCCACGGCACGGACGTCTTCCATATTGTGGCTGATGATGATGACGCCGAGGCCGCGATCGCGCACCCGCTCGATGAGGTTCAGCACTTCCGCCGTCTGGGCTACGCCAAGGGCCGCGGTGGGCTCGTCCAGCATGATGATCTTGGGATCGAGCAGCAGCGAGCGGGCGATGGCGACCGTCTGGCGCTGACCGCCCGACAGGGAAGCGACCGGCTCGCGAACTGAGGGGATGCGCGCGGCAAGTTCGCGCAGCAGCGTCCATGCCTTCACCTCCATGGCCACCTCGTCGAGGTTCCATGGCGACAGCTCATGGCCGAGAAACAGATTGGCGACGACGTCGAGGTTCTCGCACAGCGCCAGATCCTGAAACACCGTGGCGATGCCCAGTTCCAGCGCCCGCCCAGGGCTGTCGAGCGATACGGTTTCGCCGCAGAATTCGATGGTGCCGGAGGACGGCTGATGCACGCCGGCCAGAATCTTGATGAGCGTCGATTTGCCAGCGCCATTGTCGCCGACCAGCGCCACCACCTCGCCCGCATGAACATCGAGATCGATGTCGGTCAGCGCCGAAACGGCCCCGAAGTTCTTGGAGATCTGGCGAAGTTTAAGGATGGGGCTGCCCGGTTGTGGGCCTGCGCCGGCTTGCTGGTTCATCTTTGAATGGCCTCTGCTTGGCAGGATAAGCCCGGCCGGCCGGAGCCGGCCGGGCACAGGCATATTACTCGGTAATGCCGAGCTTCTTGCAAGCCTCGGCATATTCGCCGGTGCAGACCTGCTCAGCGGTCTGGATGCCCTTGTCGAAGATTTCAGCCTTGATGTTCTCAGACGTCACCACTGCCGGAACGAACAGCTCCGAAGGCGTGTCGTAGAGCGTGGTCTTCGCCTCGGGCGTTTCGCCCTTCACGAACTGCACGGCCACCTTTGCAGCGGCAGCGGCAACGATCTCCGAAGGCTTGGAGATGGTGTTGTACTGGTCGCCGGCGATGATCAGCTGCAGGGCGGCGATGGTGGCGTCATTGCCGGTCACCGGAGGAACGGGCTGCACGCCAGCGGCCTTGAAGGCTGCAATGACGCCGCCGCCGGTGCCGTCATTGGCGGCAACCACGCCCCTGATCTTGTCGCCGAAGCGGGTGATCTGGCCGGCGGCCCATTCCTGCGCCTTCGGCGGCGCCCATTCCGGCGTGTCGAACTCGGCGAGCGTCTCGAAACCGGATTCCTTCAGGCCCCGATGGATGCCGTCGCGGATCAGGCCTGCGGCAGCGTCGGTCGGCGAGCCGTTGACCTGCAGCACGCCCGCGCCATCCTCGACGCCATTCGCCTTCATGTGGTCGACCAGGGATTTGGAGATGGCGTAGCCGATGCCTTCATTGTCGAAGGAGACATAGTAGTCGGCCGGCTTGTCCGGGATCGGGCGGTCATAGGCGACGACCTTGACGCCCTGCGAATGGGCTATCTCGACGAGACCCGCTGCGGCAGCGGAGTCGACCGGATCGAGCACGATGACCTTGGCGCCCTGCGCGATCACCGAGTTGAACTGCTGCTGCTGGAGCGAGGCGTCGGCATTGGCGTTCTGGTAGATGACCGTGCAGCTGGCGCACAGCTTCTCCATCTCTGCCTTGAAGCCCGGATAGTCATGCTCCTCGTAACGCGTCGATGCCTGATCCGGCATCAGGAACGCGACGGTGGCGGCTTCATCTGCCTGCGCCTGCGCCGTGCACAGAACGCCGGCGGCAGCCGTCGCCATCAGGAAAGTGCGGAAATTCATGGTGTCCTCCTTGTAAACGACAAATCCGTGCCGGGAAGTTGATGCCCTGAAACCGGCACGGACCGGGTCAAAGGCCGGGAGCCTCATGCGCGACGTCTCGGAACTGCTCCACGACGTGGCACATGCACCGGTTCAAGCTTCAGAATACTCCCGAACGCCTCCCGATCGGTCTTCGATATGCAACCGCCTTCATCGATTGTGCATGATAGCTCAATCGATGAAGCAAAAATTGCCACCTTCAGATATTGATGTCAAGCTGGCGCAAATCAGACGGGGTGGATAAGAGCTTTACGCTGCGTCTTATGCATGGCGGGCACTGCCTCGCAGGTGAAAAGCGCGGGAGATGGCGGCAGCGCGGGGGGAAGCGGAGCGGCCACAGAGGAGAGAATTCTGATGGATGGCGGCAAGCCGACCAGAAAGACGACCATCTACGATCTGGCGACACTGGCCGGCACCTCGGCCAGTGCCGTCAGTGCGGTGCTCAACGGCACATGGAAGAAGCGCCGTATCAGCAGCCAGCTGGCCGAGAAGATCACCAGGCTGGCGCAGGAGCAGGGCTATGCGGTCAACATGCAGGCAAGCCTGCTGCGCCGGGAGAAATCCCGGATCATCGGCATGATCGTGCCGAAATACGACAACCGCTATTTCGGCTCCATCGTCGAAACCTTCGAGGCGATGGCCCGCCAGCGCGATCTGTTTCCGATCATCACCTGCACGCGCCGCGATCCCGACCTGGAGATGGAGGCCGCGCGCACCATGCTCTCCTATCAGGTCGAATGGCTGATCTCGACCGGCGCCACCAATCCCGACCGTATCACCGATCTGTGTGGGCCGGCCGGCGTGCGCAGTCTCAATCTCGATCTTCCCGGCTCACATGCCCCATCGGTCATCTCCGACAACTTCGCGGGTGCGCGGGAACTGACGCGCCGTGTTCTCGTCAATTGCCGTCAGAGGCTTGGACAGGCACTGCCGCTGCTGTTCATTGGCGGGCGCGGGAACGACCACAACACCAGCGAGCGCATCCGTGGCTTTCGCGCGGCGCATGAGGAGGTTGGGATCGAGGTGGACGAAAACCACATTCTGGCCTGCGGCTATGCGCCGGAAAAGGCCGAAGGCGCGCTTGGCGCGCTGGCGCAGCGGGAAGGGGTTCTGCCACAGGGCATGTTCGTCAACTCCACGATTTCCCTTGAGGGGGTGATGCGCTGGATACGCCGTTCCGGCCATTACGAGGGCCGTGCGCCGGTGATGGGTTGCTTCGACTGGGACCCCTTCGCGGCTCTGCTTGCCGACGACATCGAGATGGTGCGTCAGGACGTGCCGCAGATGCTGGCGGCCGTGTTCGACATTATAGAAAACGGCGCGCCGCAGAACGCGCGTATAGAGATACCGCCCGTTTTCGTCAGCCGCGGCTAGAAAACATGGCTGCCGATGAGGGCCTGAACGCGAAAGGCCGCCGCGACTGTATCGCGGCGGCCTCTTTCAGGCATGGCGGCAGGCGAGCCTGCCGTCCGTTCTCGTGACCTGGCTTGACAGGGTCAGGCCTACTTGGCGCCGACCCACTCCTTCACCTTGTCCGGGTTCTCGGAGATGTATTTTTCGACCGCCTTTTCATAGGAGGTTTCCTGCGCATCGAACATGGCCGCTTCCAGTTCCGGAATCTCCACCTTCATGCGCGAGAGCAGTTCGGCCACCTTCGGGTTGTCATCCTTGAAACCCTTGCGGGCTAGGATGTCGATGTGCTCCGCCTTGCCGAGCGACTCCTTGGGGTCGTCGATGTAGCGCAGCTTGTACTTGCCGAACATCCAGTGCGGGCTCCATGCGGTGGCCACGAACCATTTCTCGGTGCGCATGGAGCGGTCGACCGTGGTCAGCATTCCCGCTTCACTGGAAATCTGAAGCTTGTAGTCGAGCCCGTAATCGGTGATCGCCTTTTCGGAAAGACGGGTCAGGCCGGCGCCCGGATCGATGCCCTGCACCTCGCCGCCGAGCTTTTCCTTCACCTCGGCCTTGCCCAGATCCTCGATCGAGGAAATCTCGCTCTCGGGGATGTAGTCGGGAACCACCCAGCCAAGCTTGGCGCCGTCATAGATGGTGCCGAGCGTATCGACCTTGTCTTCGATCCGCTTGAAGTAGTCGGCATGGGTTTCCGGCAGCCACGCCATCATCATGGCGTCGATGTCGCCGCGGCTCACGCCCTGATAAAGCGGCGCCACGTCGGTCTGAACCAGTTCGACCTTCTGGCCGAGTTCGTCCTCGATGAGCTTCGCGGCAAGCTTGGTCACGAATTCCGCGTCGGACCATGCGGCCCAGCCGATTTTCACCGGCTTGCCGTCCTGCGCGAGGGCGGCCGTTGCCATGCTGCCCGCCATCAGGGCAGCAAGGCCGATGCGCGTAAGTTTCCTGATCATATCTTCTCCTTCTTGTTTTCGGAGCTCAAGCGGCGGCTGACCGCTGCTTGTCATCGGCAGCCGGAACCTTGGCCGGCGCTGACGCCTGCAAACGGTCCCCCGCCTTTCGGAAGGCAAGGAGGCTCAGGAAGCCCGAACCGCCCTTGCCGAAGCTCTGGGTGATCCTGTCGAGGACCACGGCCAGAATGACGACGGCCAGGCCGCCCTCGAAACCGGCGCCCACGTCAAGGCGCTGGATGCCGGTCAAAACATGATTGCCGAGCCCGCCGGCGCCGATCATCGAGGCGATGACCACCATCGACAGCGACAGCATGATCGTCTGGTTGATGCCGGCCATGATGGAGGGCAGGGCATTGGGCAGTTGCACCTTGAACAGAAGCTGAGAGGGGGTGCAGCCGAAAGCCTGCCCGGCCTCGACCAGCTCTTCCTGAACCTGCCGGATGCCCAGATTGGTCAGGCGCACCACCGGCGGCATGGCGAAGATCACCGTGGCGATTGTGCCGGGCACGGCGCCAAGGCCGAAGAACATGGCGGCCGGGATCAGATAGACAAAGGCCGGCATGGTCTGCATCAGGTCGAGCACGGGCCTGAACAGGCCGGCCACCCGGTCCGAGCGGGCCATGGCGATGCCGGCGGGAATGCCGACGACGACGGCGATCACGGTGGCGGAAAGCACCAGCGACAGCGTCTGCATGGTGCTTTGCCACAGGCCCATATGGTTGACCAGCGCCAGCGACACTATCGTGAAGAGCGCGAACTTCCAGCTCACCCTCCACAGCGAAAGCAGGGTCAGGATGGCGATGCCGACCAGCGGCGAGGTGCCGGTGAGCAGCGATTGCAGGCCGCCTGTGACGAAGCCGATCGCCGCCGCGATGCCGTCGAGCGCCGGGGTGAAGTTGTCGAGTATGTAGTTGACGGTGACGTCGGCGCCGTGGCCGACGTTGAAATCGAAGTCCATGTAGTTTCCCTTCGGTTCGGCTCAGCCAGCGCGGTCGAGCGTTTCCAGAAGCGACGACTTGCTGAGGGAGCCGACATAGCGCCCCCGCTCATCGACCACGGGTACCGGCCAGCGGCTCGCTGCAACGAGTCCCAGCACATTCGAAAGAGGCTCGCCCGCGGGAATGGGCGTCACATCCTGAAGAAAGGCGTTGCGATACGGGTCCGCATCCTTCGCCCTGATCTTCTGGACCAGCACGTCCTGGCTGATCATGCCGTGATATTTCTTGTCGCGGCCGACGACGATGGCGACGTCACGGTCGCTTTGCGACATCTGCTCAAGTGCCGCCGCAGCGGTGGCCCCGCGCCGATCCACGAGGGTCAGCTGGGTGCGGCGCGCCACGTCTCCGGCCTTGAACACCTGCGAGACGTCCACATTGCGGAAGAAGGAGCGCACATAGTCGTTGGCCGGTTGGGAGACGATCTCGTCCGGCGTTCCCACCTGCACCACCTTGCCGTGCTGCATGATGCAGATGCGGTCGCCGATGCGCATGGCCTCGTCAAGGTCGTGGCTGACGAAGATGACGGTGCGGCTGTGCTCGGCCTGCAGGCGCATCAGTTCATCCTGCATTTCGGTGCGGATCAGCGGATCAAGTGCGGAGAAGGCTTCGTCCATCAGAAGGATGGTCGGCTCGCTGGCGAGCGCCCGGGCAAGCCCCACGCGCTGTTTCATGCCGCCGGAAAGCTGGTCCGGCCGGCTCATGGCGTAATCCCTGAGGCCGACGGCCTCAAGCGCTGCCATCGCCTTTTGCGTACGCTCAGCTTCGCCGACGCCGGACACTTCGAGCCCGAACGCGGCGTTGTTCAGCACATTGCGGTTTGGCAGCAGGGCGAAGGACTGGAACACCATGCTCATGTCGCGGCGGCGAAGCTCGATGAGGTCGCGTGTCGACAGCCTGGTTATGTCTTCGCCATTGACCTCGATGACGCCCGAGGTGGGCTCGATGAGGCGGTTGAGAAGGCGAAGCAGCGTCGACTTGCCGGAACCTGAAAGGCCCATGATGACGAAGATCTCGCCATCCATGATGTCGAAGCTGACATCGTCGACACCGATCGTACAGCCGGTGGTTGCGTGGATTTCGGTTTTGCTTTTGCCAGCCCTCGTCATATCGAGAGCGCTTTTGACGTTGCTTCCGAAGATTTTATAAACATTCTTCAATCGAAGTTTTACTTCGGAATGTCCATTCGATCCGTTTTTTTCGGTCGTTGAAGTCATAATCAATAGAGCACCCGCTTGGCTTGGCGAGTAAAATCTCCTCTGTTATAAGAAAAGCCAAGAATAACATCCGGCCGCGAAAAAATAAGCGATTGCGCTAGGTCAATGCTTTCCCGGCGCGATCGCTTGTTGCAATTTTTATATCGTACTGAAAAACCGATGTCCACCCGCAAAGGCACAAATGCGGGCGGGCGTCTTTTCCGGCAGGTTGCGCCGGACGCTTTCCGGGAGCCTTGCCGCAGGGGCCATCGCCAGCGTTCGCCTGCCTTTGCAAGGTCTGCGGCGTGCGTACTGACGACATGCGGAAAAGAAACCGCAGCGCGGCTGTTCGCTGCAAATCCCGGGTAAGATTCCGGCTCCTCCCGATCACGGAAAGCCGTTCCGGCCGAAGCAGGCGCTCCCCTGCATGGCATCGTGTCCATCCGCGTCCTCCCCGCAGATCATCACCATCCGGCAACTGCCGGCGACTTGCGCGCCGTACAGGAAACCGGTGCGCCTCAGGGCGCCAACAGGCAGGATCATGCGCCGGGGTCGGGGCGTTCGCCGGTGCAACCGCGACAACGGCGTGTCGAAGACCGACATCGAACCGGCGCGGACAGGGTTCCGCGACAATTGGCAGGTCGCGGCGCAGGGCTCTTGTCAGGCCCCGCGTGCCGAAGACCGGGCGCGGGTCAAAACTCAGATGTCGTCGGGGTTGGCGGCGGAGTAATGGGCGCGCTTGTCTTCGTACATGAGAAGGTCCGCCCGTCTGGCGACGGCTTCCAGCTTCTCGCCCGGCAGGCTCGTGGCTGCTCCGAGGGAAAGCTTCAGTTCCATCTGCGAATAATACTGGTTGTTGATGCCGATGAGCCGCCTGATGTTATCGACCATGGCCTCGGCGCCGCGTTCGTCGATATAGGGCAGAACGACAGCGAACTCGTCGCCGCCAATGCGGGCGGCATGGCCTGGCTGTGTCACCGCTTCGTTGAGCACTTCGCCAACGCGGCGCAGCAACCCGTCACCTGCGGCATGGCCCCATTGATCGTTTGCGGTCTTGAGGCCGTTGAGATCGAGAATGATGATCGAAACCGGCGCCTCGCCCTTGCGCTCCAGCCGGTTGAGCTCATCGACGTAATAGGCGCGATTGTGCAACTTGGTGAGCACGTCGTGCTTGCCGAGATATTCCAGATAGGCTTCGGCCTTCTTGCGGGCGGTGATGTCGGTCAGCGCCACCTGCACAAGCGACCAGTCGTCTTCGCGTCCCGGCAAAACCGAGAATTGCATGAGAACATGGCGCTCGGACCCGTCGAGCGCATAGTTCACCACTTCGCGCCTCTGGAAGAGGATGCCGTTCCACAGGTCGATAAGCTGCTCGCGGAAGTGCGATGCCATTTCATATCGGAAGATTTGCGGCAGGCTCTGCAACAGCGTCTTCTTGTCGTCCGCGAGAAATAGGGCCAGCGTCTCGTTGTTGATGTCCAGCACCCGGATCTCGCTGAGGCACTGGTGCACGAATTCGGGGTGCACGTCGGTGAACACGCGAAAATCGACGATGCCGCGCTGGCGCACATCATCCATCAACTGCTTGATGCGGCTGAAATCCTCGACCCACAGCGAAATGGGCGAGTGCTCGAAAAGCCCCTGTGCATATTGCTTGTGGCGATCCTGTTCGCGCAGCGCATCCTCGCGCGCGGTGACATCCTCGATGGCCAGCAGAACCCGATCCCAGCTTTCCTCGTGGCCGGGAAGTATGCGGCCCTTGAGCTGGATATCGATGCGCCGGCCGCCCAGCGAATAGTTCACCGTGTTGCTGCTGAAATGGTCCGAGCCGTTCCAGAGCTGGACCATTTCCCCGATGTGCGGCTCCAGCATGTCGGCATTGAAAATCCGATGCAGGTTCGCCACCAGATGATCGACGTCATCGGCCTCGAACAGCGAGAGCGTCTTGCGATTGACCTTGAGCACGCGGATCTGACTGGTGCACAGATCGAGGCGGCTGGTGTCTTCTCTCAGAAAGGCGCCCAGATCCGAAACGCCCTCGGCACGCCAGATGTCGAACTGCCTGCGCAGACCGCTGTAGTCTTCCAGCCACAGGGAGATTGGCGCCAGCTCGAATATGTTGGCGCTGTCGATCAGTGCGGCGTCGATGCTCATTGTCTTCCCGTTCTCTTCCGCTGCGCGGGCCACGCATGCCAGGTCGAACCCGTACAGCCTGTGACCTGTACGACATTTTGCTAAACATTGGTTATCGCCTGAAGCCTTTTGTTGCGTCCAACAGGTCAGAAGTGGACGCGGGGAGCAAGGCAACCGGACAACGAAAAGGCATGTATCGCAAGCAGAATAAAGGGCAAGGGCTAGACAGCCAGCTTTGCCCGCCGGGAAACCGGAATGCCCCACCGGGGAAGAAGGGGAGAGCGGGCGATTGCAACATTCGGGCCGATGCCCGCAGAACAGGTCAGGGCCTGTTCAGGCAAGGCAAAATGAAAAACGGCAGGGATACGGAATTCCGCGTCCCTGCCGCCTGCAAAGCCTGGCACCATGGAATATACGGGCGCCGGCAGAAAATCCCTCCGGCTACTGGCCTGACGCCGCCGCGAGATCGGGAGCTGCATGCGACTCCAGCTTATCGCCGGTCGAAAGACCCAGCGATTTCGCGAATGCCGCTGCCGACATCTTCTTTCCCGCTTCCGTGCGCACCTTGGCGATCTCCACCGTGCCGCCTTGCACGGATATGGTGATCGTTTCCTCCGCAATCCCCACGATCTCGCCCGGCTTGCCCTGAACGTCGCCAAAGCGGCGCACCTGATGCTTTCTGGCCTCGAACAGCCGCACCTTCTCACCAAGCACGGTCGTCCATGCGCCGGGTGCCGGGTCACAACCACGGATGAGGTTGTGAATCATGTCGATGTGCGCGCTCCAGCTGATCCTCGCCTCCGCATCGCGACACCAGCCTTCATAGGAAGCCGCGTCCTCGTCCTGCACGGTTTCGGTGTGACGTCCTTCGACCACGAGGTCGGCGGCCTCCAGCATCGCTTCGACGCCGAGCGGAAACAGGCCGTCGAAATAGACGGTGCCGAGCGTGTCCTCCGGCCCGATGGCAACGCGCTTCTGGAGGATGACCGGGCCTTCATCCAGCCCGTCAGTCGGGCGGAAGATGGTGAGGCCTGTCTCCGTGTCACCCTTGATGATCGGCCAGTTGATGGAACTTGGACCGCGATATTTCGGCAGCAGCGAGGGATGGTACTGGATGGTGCCATGCCTTGGAATGTTGACGAAGGACTGCGGCGCGAACTGCAGCACATAGGCCATGACGGCAAGATCGACGTCGAGCGCGCGTAAAGCGCCTTCGGCCGTCGGGCTTTTCAGGTTGGGAAGCTGGAATACGCGCAGCCCAAGTTCCTCCGCGGCCAGCCGCAACGGATCGGGACGCGCGCCCGGCTTTTCGGGGGCACAGAAAACGCCGGCGACTTCGTCGCCCCGGGCCAGAAAGGCTTCCAGTACACTCTTACCGAAGGCCTGCTGGCCAATAATTGCAATGCGCATGCTTTTTCCTCCTCGGTTCTCAGGCAAAGACCGGCCGTGCTTCGCCGAAGGCTGCGCGCAGGAGGCGGCAGACCCGGCCGGCAATGACGGCGGATGGATCGGTGGGGGGCAGAGCATTTCTGCTGTTCCCGAAGCGCGGAAATGCTCTGACCGTCTGGTTTCATGCGGCTCTGAACCCAAAGCCGCATGGAGTGCTTGATGCGACTTCTTCAGCGGCCCGTGTTGATCCAGACGACTTTGGGTTCGGTGAAGTTGTCGATGGCCGCCTCGCCATGCTCGCGGCCGAAGCCGGAATCACGCGCGCCGCCCCATGGCAGACGAATATCGGTGGGGCCGTAGGTGTTGACCCAGACCGTGCCTGCTTTCAGGCGGCGGGTGAAACGATGCGCCCGGCCGATATCCCCGGTCCACACACCGGCGGCGAGGCTGTAGACCGTGCCGTTGGCGATGCGCAGCGCATCCTCTTCATCCTGGAAGGGAATGACAGCCGCCACGGGACCGAAGATCTCTTCCTGCGAGATGCGCATTTCGTGGCGCACGCCGGCGAAGACCGTCGGCTCCACGAAATAACCGGCATTGCCGTGGCGCGAACCGCCGGTGACCAGCGCGGCGCCTTCGTTGCGGCCGATCTCGATATAGTCGAGCACGCGCTTCATCTGCACTTCAGACACCAGCGGGCCCATGCCCGTCGACGTGTCCTGCGGATTGCCGATACGGGTGGTCTGCGCCCGCGCGGCCAGTCGTTCCACGACCTCGTCATGTATGCTGTGATGCACGAGAATGCGCGAGCCGGCCGAGCAGACCTGGCCCGTGTTGAAGAAAATGCCGGCGCTGGCGGCCTTCACCGCTGCGTCGATATCGGCATCCGGGAAGATGATGTTGGCCGACTTGCCGCCAAGCTCCAGCGTCACGCGCTTGAGGTTGCCGGCCGAGCTTTGCAGAATCTGGCGTCCGACCACCGGCGAGCCTGTGAAGGTCACCTTGTCCACATCCGGGTGATCGACAAGCGCCTGCCCGGCCACTTTGCCGAAGCCCGGAACGACGTTGAGCACACCGGCCGGGAAGCCGGCCTCGAAAGCCAGTTCGCCGATGCGCAGGGCGGTCAGCGGCGTGATTTCCGCCGGCTTCAGCACCACCGTGCAGCCGCAGGCAAGTGCCGGCGCGATCTTCCACATGCCGATCATCAGCGGGAAGTTCCACGGGATGATGGCACCGACCACGCCCAGCGGTTCGCGCACGGTGTAGGTGAGCGCATCGGGACGGGCGGGGATGACCTGTCCGTTGATCTTGTCGGCCATGCCGGCATAGTAGGTGAGGGTGTCGATGACCGCCGGCAGATCCTGACGGCGGATGGCCGAAACGGGCTTGCCCGAATCCAGGCTTTCGAGCTGCACCAGCTCGTCCTCGTTGCGGCGGATCAGGTCCGCCAGCTTCAGCAGCAGGGCGCCGCGCTCGCTGGCCTTCATGTGGCCCCATGAGCCTTCGAAGGCGGCGCGCGCCGAACGCACGGCGGCGTCGACATCGGCCGCGTCAGCCTCGGCCACCCTGGCCAGAACCTCGCCGGTGGCGGGGTTCAGCGTCTCGAAGCTGCGTCCGGAAGATGCAGGAACGCGGACCCCGTCTATCAGCAGCTTTTGTACGTCGTCGGAAACTCGGTTCAGCAAGATCGGACCTCCCATAATATGTACTTTGATTCATATTTCGAATCTTGTCGTGGCCCATGGAGTGCATGGGAATTCAACAGTAACTGCTGCGATAAATTTCGTGAATATGAAATTTATTGCCTAATAGGAAAGATTAAGATATGATTTGAATTGCCAATATGAGTTTCGTCACGGAATGCTTGGGAGGAAGCATGATCGAGATTGAAATCGAACCTGTCTGGCGATTCCGCCGCCGCAAGGATGCGCAGTCCCTTCAGATCATGCTGGATTTTCTGGCCGAGATCCGTGCGTCGGGAAAGATCGCCGCCGCTGCCGGCCGGGCCGGCGTTTCCTATCGCCATGCCTGGAACCTGATCGAGAAATGGTCGGAGTTCTTCAACACGCCGCTCGTCGTGCGCCGGCAGGGCAGCGGCACAAGGCTGACGCCGTTCGGCGAAAAGCTGGTGTGGGCCGGGCAGAGGCTTGAGGCGCGGCTGCGGCCTTTTTTGCAGAACCTGTCGCAGGAGCTGGAAACAGAGGTCAACCAGATGCTCACGCAGGGACCGCTGGTGCTGCGTGTTCACGCCAGCCACGGCTTTGCCGTGCCGAAGCTGCGGGAACTGCTGAGCCTCGAAGCCGATATCGATGTCGATTTCCGCTATGTCAGCAACCAGAGTTCCTTGGTCTCTCTGGTGCATGACGGTTGCGATCTGGCCGGCATGCATCTGCCGCAGGGCGAGTTGCGAAAGCAGGCGATCGTCGCGGCAAAGGGCTTGCTCGACACCAGGACGCACCGGGTCATATCGTTCGTCACGCGCGAAATGGGATTGATGGTGCGCCCCGGCAATCCGCTTGGCATCTCGGAGCTGAGGCAGCTCGTTGATCCGCAGATCCGCTTCGTCAACCGCGACCCCGATTCCGGCACAAGGCTTCTGTTCGACCAGCTTCTTGCCCGCCACCGCATCGACGGCAGCCGCATCAACGGCTACGAGCACTCCGAGTTCACGCATGCGGCTGTCGCCGCCTATGTCGCCAGCGGCTACGCGGACGTCGCCTTCGGAGTCGAAGCGGCCGCCCGCCAGTTCGATCTCGATTTCGTGCGCCTGCTCACCGAGGATTATGTGTTCGTCTGTCACAAACAGATTCTCGATCTGGAGGCCGTCCAGTGTGTGCTTTCGGTCATGCGCGGGCCGGAGTTTCACGCTGCCATCACCACGCTGCCCGGCTACCGGGTGAAGGAAGCCGGGGAGATCAAGACCATCAGCGAGGTGTTTCGGGAAACGCAGTAGCGTTTCGGGGGGCAGCGGCATGGTGCGACGCCCCCCCCTTGCACGGTATCAGCCGCTCACCCGCAGCCGGTCAGGCCGCGTGGTGGGGCGAGGAATGTCCACCCGTACCGACGCCGAACGGCCTTCGACCACATCCGCGGCATGACTGTCGGCGGTTTCCTCTTCGATCCGCAATCCGGCACCGGCCGGACAGGCACGCAGATAGTGTCGCGCTTCGGCGCGATCGCCGGCGATGCCCAGCAGTTCGACGGCGCTGCCGCTGCCGCGCAGCACGCGAAACGTGCCGGCCAACGGCCTTGCCAGAATTTCGAAGCGAAGATTGCTGTCCACCGAAAACGTCAGCGAGAGATCGCCGTTGTCAGCCGCGTTGCCGTCCACGGCGGACAGGCGCAGCGTGATCGAGGTCGGTGGCACCCAGCTGCGCAGTTCCGGCGCCGGATCCTTCATCGCCAGCAACCCGGTGCCGTTGCGCCTTTCCCACGCCTCGACTTCGGCGACCTTCTCATCGGCCGGCCTTGGCGTTCCGTCGCAAAAGCGGATCAGGCTGCCAAGCGGTGCATTTTCGTAGACATGATATGCGCACATACAGACCTCCTTCATTGAAGAGCCGTTGCCCGGCCAGAACGGTGTTGCCTCACTCATAGATCGGGAATCTGCGGACCAGCGCCTGCGCCTGCTCACGCACTTCCGCTTCGACTGCCGCATTGCCCTGCTCGCCATTGGCCGCCAGCCCGTCGATGACGCGCATGGTCATGGCGCCGACCTCGCGGAATTCCGCCACGCCGAAGCCGCGTGTGGTGCAGGCGGGCGTGCCGAGCCGCACGCCGGAAGTGACGGTCGGGCCCTGCGGATCGAAGGGAATGCCGTTCTTGTTGCAGGTGATGTGGGCGCGTCCAAGTGCAGCCTCCACATCCTTGCCCGTCAGCTTCTTGCGGCGCAGATCGACCAGCATGAGATGTGTGTCGGTGCCGCCGGACACGATGTCGACGCCGCCATCCGCCAGTGTCTCGGCGAGCGCCTTCGCATTGGCCACCACCGTTGCCGCATAACCCTTGAACGCGGGCGTCAGGGCTTCGCCGAAAGCCACGGCCTTGGCGGCGATGACATGCATCAGCGGCCCGCCCTGCAGGCCGGGGAAGACGGCGGAATCGATCTTGCGGCCGATTTCCTCGTCGTTCGACAGCACCATGCCGCCGCGCGGCCCGCGCAGCGTCTTGTGGGTGGTGGTGGTGACGACATGGGCGTGCGCCAGCGGATTGGGATGAACGCCGCCCGCCACCAGTCCCGCGAAATGCGCCATGTCGACGAACAGCTTCGCGCCGATCTCGTCGCTGATCTCGCGAAACGCCTTGAAGTCGATGACACGGGGATAGGCTGAACCGCCCGCCAGAATGACCTTGGGCCGATGCTTGAGGGCGAGGTCGCGCACCTCGTCGAGGTCGATGCGATGATCGTCTTCCCGCACGCTGTAGGAAACCGCGTTGAACCATTTGCCGGACACATTTGCCTTCGCGCCATGTGTAAGATGGCCGCCGGCGGCAAGGTTGAGGCCGAGGAAGGTGTCGCCCGGACGCATCAGGGCCAGAAACACCGACTGGTTGGCCTGACTGCCGGAGTTGGGCTGCACGTTCACATAGCTGCAGTCGAACAGGGCGCGGGCGCGCTCACGGGCGAGTTCCTCCACCTCGTCCACATAGGCGCAGCCGCCATAGTAGCGCCGGCCCGGATAGCCTTCGGCATATTTGTTGGTGAGCACCGAGCCCTGTGCATCCAGCACCGCCTGAGAGACGATGTTCTCGGATGCGATCAGCTCGATCTCGTCGCGCTGCCGGCCAAGCTCGCGCATGATCGCGCCGTTCACGGCCGGATCGGTATCGACAATGCCGCTGCGGAAGAAGCGGCTGGGGCTGCCGGTGCCCGGCCTGTTGGGAATATTGACGTCCATGATAACCCTCCCTTGCATCACCTGACGGTGGGCGAAATCGTCAGCCGGTCCATCCCAGACCGGCCGATATGCAGTTGATCGACAAAAGCAGCGAATTGACCGCCCGTTTCGGCGCATTGCCCGCGCGCACTTCGCGCAGGAGCTGCACCTGAAGCCGGTGAATGCTGTCCATCTGCGGCCGGACGCGGTCGAAATCCCGCTTGAAGGCGGGGAAGCGCTCCGGCAGCGCCCTGCCGTCATTGACCCGGGCGATCATCTGGCAGGTCAGCGCGAATTCGGCGGCGATCTTGGCATGAATGCGGTCCGCGACCTCGCGGTCCTGCACCAGCTCGGCATAGAGCCGGGCGATCTCCATGTCGGTCTGGTAGAGCACCTTGTCGACCTCATCGACGACCAGCCGGAAGAAGCGGAACCGCTCGAACATGGTTTGCAGAAGTTCCAGCCCGGCATCGCCGCGCACCGATACGAAGGAATTGAGGGCGCTGCCTATTCCGTACCAGCCGGTGAGCAGATGGCGGTTCTGGCTCCAGGCGAACACCCACGGAATGGCGCGCAGATCGGACAGGCCGCGCGCGCCGAAGCGCCGGGCAGGCCGCGAGCCGATCTTCAGAAGCGCCAGTTCCTCCACCGGGCTTGCCTGATTGAAGTAGTCGATGAAGCCGGGCTCCCCGACGAGGCCTACATAGGAGGCCTGCGACATGCCCGTCAGTGCCTCCAGCGCCTCGGTGTATTCGGGTACGGCCTTAAGCTCCTCCTCGTCGCGGGATTTGACGCTGTGAGCGAAGACGCTGGCGGCGAGGATTTCGAGCTGATAGAGGCCGGTGCCGCGATTGGCGAATTTGGAGGAGACGACCTCTCCCTGTTCGGTGACGCGCATGATGCCGCCCACCGTGCCGGCTGGCTGCGCGGCGATGGCGCGCCCTGTCGGGGCGCCGCCCCGGCTGACCGATCCACCCCGGCCATGAAAGAAGCCGATCCTGATCTTGCGCTTCGTGGCGAGGTCCGCGATCTGCCTCTGCGCCTTGCTGAGTTCCCAGTTGGAGGCCAGAAAACCGCCATCCTTGTTGGAATCCGAATAGCCGAGCATCACCTCCTGGCAATTGCCGTGATCGCGCACCGAACGGCTGACGATCGACACATTCAGGAGCTGGTCGAGAATTTCCGGGGCCGCCCGCAAATCCGCGATGGTCTCGAACAGCGGCACGACCTTGAGCGCGATGGTGCCGCTGCCGTCCGGTGCGGTCGCCAGCCCGCAATATTGCGCCAGCAGGTAAACGGCCAGCAGGTCGTCGCGCGATTGCGTCATGCTGAGGATAAAGGCGCCGACCGCACCGTCATTGTAGCCGGCGCGGGCCTCGCGGATGACGGCCAGCAGGTCGAGCATCTCGGTCGCCTCGGGCGACAGGGCGGCGCGGTCGATTTCGGGACGCTCGCCGCTGTTAAGTGCTGCGCGGATGCGTTCGCTCCACTGCGCGCTGCCGGGTTGCGGCGCGCAGGCCGGATCGATGAGGCCGAACAGCTCGGCCAGAACCCGGTTGACGACCGTCGAGTTCTGCCGGATGTCGAGCGAAACCGTACGGAAACCGAAGGTTTCGACCTGCCGTATCAGAGGGCGCACGAAACGGCGCGCCGCCTGTCTGCCTCCCACTTTGGCGAGCGCGCTTTCCAGCACCCGCAGATCGCAGGCGAAGGCTTCCGCGCGCAGGTAGGGCGTGCCTGCCCGCTCGCCGCGGGTGGCCAGAAGCCGTTCCAGCATGGCTGCGCAGAACTGGCGGAAAGGCTCGTCCGAATTTCGCGCCGCGATGGCTGCGGCATCGCCGCTGCGCTCCAGAGCCTCATCGAGGCTGGCGCGAAAATCATCGGGAATGTCCACCACTCTGGCGCTGACGCTCAGCATCGCCACAAGACGGCCGAGCCGCGAAATGTACCAGTCGAGGGCGGCGCGGCGACATTCGCCAAGTGCATAAGCGGTGACTTCTGCCGTCACATCGGGATGCCCGTCACGGTCGCCACCGATCCATGATGCATAGCGCATGAAGGACGGTACGGGCAGGGCGTTTCCCGGATAATGGGTCGCCAGCGCTTCCTCAACCGTTTCATAAAGTTTGTGCGTGGCCTCGAAGATCACTTCCCGGAAGAAATGCAGTCCCCACGCGATCTCATGCGCCACCGAAGGCCGCTCGAGGCGCAGCTCGCCCGACATCCACAGAAGTTCGATCTCGCCCCGCAGATCATCGATGTACTGGGCGCGTTCGCGCGGCGCCCATCTCTGCTGTTCCAGTTCGGTGAGTTTACGATAGATGCGCCGGTGGATTTCCAGAATGGTGACGCGCTTGGCCTCGGTGGGATGGGCGGTCATCGTCGGGCCGACGAGCAGGCCATCGAGTGCTGCCTGTATCTTCTCCGCAGGGTAGCCGGCAGCGGCGATCTCGCCGATCACGTTGGCGAAGGACCCCACCACTTCATCAGCGCCGCCCTGCTTTTCCGCTTCCCGGCGGGCGCGCATGGCCAGAAGCTCATTGGCGATTGCGGTGAGCTGGAACCAGATCCCGGTTGCCTGAAGCGCGGGGATGCGTTCATGGGGCTGCAACTCGTCGATGGCGGTGCGTCCGATGAGCACCTGAGCCACCGCGGGCTCGCGCTCGCGGACCACCGATACGAGCAGCCTGAACAGCAGGCTCCTGGCATCTTCAGACTGGCTTAGGCTGTTGATCTGGTCCAAGCGGCACCATTCCTCCCACCGCGGCCTTTGCTTCATTGCCCCGTTTCGGGGTCTGCTGATGAAGCCGGCCTGATGCGGCACTTTCGTTCCTCAAGCATCGAGGAAAGCGCTTTTTCTCCCGATCCGAAACGCCCGGACGGGTAAAAATCCCGATCCTTCGGGTGGCAATCCGGGTAGCCGGCGGGTAGGCGAAAATGCGCGTTCGCGCCTCCATGCGGCTTTGTTTCCTGCGCGAACATGCGGGAAAAGAAAAAGCCTCCGGCCGGGGCCGGAGGCAAGTTTCGGAACCTGCCCGATAAGGGGAGGCAGGTTGCCGAAGCGGGCAGTGAGCGGCCCGAGCTGGTATGCGGCAGGTGTCTACCGCATGAGCAGGATCTGCAGGTCGGCGACATTGGTGCCGGTGCCGCCTGTCAGCAGAAGATCGCCCGACGCTGCGAGCGCCGGGTAGGAATCATTGTTGGCCAGATGCGCGTCCGGGTCGCAGCCGAACTGCCGCATCCATTCCGTGGATCCGGCATCGACAATGCCACCCGCCGCATCGGTGGGGCCGTCGCGCCCGTCCGTGGCGCCGGACAGGAACACCCAGGGGCGCCCGATGCGCGCACCTTCCTCCAGCACGGCGAACCGCAGCGCCAGTTCCTGATTGCGGCCGCCCGTGCCATTGCCGTTCACCCGCACGGTAGGCTCGCCACCGGCAATGATGGCGATGGGACCGTTTTCGCGGGCTGCATAAAGCGCCATCCTGTGCAGCACGGAAGCGGCATCGGCCACGTCGCCGCACAGCCAGTCATTGGCCTTGACCACGGCCGGGAAGAGCGAGCCGGCACATTCCATCACCTTCTTCAGGCTGATGCCGTTGCCGCCGATGACGACGTTCTCGACATGATTGAAATGCGCTGCTTTTGCTGTCGTCCGGCGGGCCGTGCTCTGAAGATGCTTTCGCATCGTTACCGGCAGCGCGTCGGTCAGCCCGTGTTTTTCGAGGACTGCGCGGGCGTCCCCGGCACGCGGTCTCGCCGTCGGGCCGCTGGCGATGGTGGAAACGTCGTCGCCCGGCACGTCGGACAGGATCAGGGAAAGCACCTTTGCCTGACGCGCCAGTCCGGCGAGGCGCCCGCCCTTGAGGCGGGAAAAGACCTGCCGCACCGTGTTGATCTCGCAGATGCCGGCGCCGGAGCGGATCAGCGCGTCGCTGAGGGCGATCTTGTCGGCAAGCGCTATTCCCGGCGCTGGTGCGCACACAAGCGCGGAGCCGCCGCCGCTGACGAGCACCAGAAGCAGGTCGCCCGGGCGCACCGATTCCGCAAGCTGCTCGATCACATGCGCTGCCTGAAGGCTGTTTTCATCCGGCAGCGGGTGGCCGCCGGCCATGACCATCACGCGGTCGTCGAGCTGCACCATGTTTTCCGGATTGGTCACGGCGCAGGCTGCATGCAGTTTGCCGGAGAGAAAGGGCAGGGCGCCCTGCACCATCGGGCAGGCCGCCTTGCCAAAGGCGATCAGGACGACGCGGCGGGCCGCATCGATCATGTGCCTGCGCTGTTCAAGCGCTTCAGACACGGCCTTTTCGGGGTCAGAGGCGCTGACGCCACCGCGAAACAGGTCCAGCGCCTGCCGGCGCAGTGCGATCAGGTCGGAGGCGGATGCGGTGGCTTTCATCACGCCACCCGGTCCGGTACGTCGCGACCTTCGAAGAAGGCGACGGCATTTTCCACCACCTTCATGCCCATCGCCACGCGCGTTTCCTCCGTCGCGCTGCCCAGATGCGGCAACAGCATCACGTTTTCCATGCGCCTGAGGGCTTCCGGAACAGCCGGCTCGCCATCGAACACATCGAGACCCGCACCGGCGATGGTGCCTGACTGAAGTGCCGCGATCAGCGCCTGCTGATCGACGACATCGCCGCGAGCGGTGTTGATGAGGAAGGCACCGCGCTTCATGGCAGCAAGGCGGCGGCCGTCCATGAGATGCCTGTTTGCCGCGCCGCCCGGACAATGCAGCGAGACGAAATCGGCTTCTGCCAGAACGTCCTCGATCGTGGGCAATTGCCGCGCGGCCATGATGCGGGTTTCGTCGTCATCGACCTTCGAGCGGTTGTAGAACACCACATCCATGCCGAAGCCGAAATGGGCGCGCCGTGCGGTCGCCTTGCCGATCCGCCCCATGCCGATGATGCCGATGGTCTTGCCAGACACCCGGCTGCCGATCATGTGGGTCGGCCGCCAGCCGGTCCAGTTGCCGGAACGCAATTCGCGCTCGCCTTCGCCGGCCCGGCGCGCCACGCCGAGCAGCAGTGTCATGGCGATGTCGGCGGTGCAGTCGGTCAGCACGCCCGGCGTGTTGGTGACGGTGATGCCCAGCCGGCGGGCCGCTTCGGTGTCGATGTGGCTGAAACCAACACCGAAATTGCCGAGAAGGCGCGTGCACGCCGTCCCCTCCGGGAAAGCGGCAGCCGGCAGGCTGTCGCTCACCGTGGGCAGGATGGCGTCATATTCGGCGAAGGCGGTGCGCAGCTGGTCCTGCGTAAGCGGCACGTCGGATGTGTTGAAGGTGGTTTCGAATTGCTCCGAAAGAACCTTCTCGACAGTCGCCGGCCAGCGTCTGGTGACGATAATGCGTGGTTTCATCGTGTTGTCTGCCTCGATCGGAAAGGAAGAACCCGGGTTCAGGCGGCCTTCTGCTGGGCCTGAAGCACTTCCGAGACGACCGGGCCGAACGCCGCCGGCGTCGGCACGATGGTGACGCCTGCCTCGCGCAGGATCTCCACCTTTTCCTGCGCGGACTCGCCGAACGCGGAAATGATGGCGCCTGCATGGCCCATGCGCTTGCCCTTCGGGGCGGACAGGCCGGCAATGTACGCGATCAGGGGCTTGCGCATATTGTGCTTGGCCCATTCGGCGGCTTCCGCCTCCTGCGGTCCGCCGATCTCGCCGATCATCACCACCGCGTCGGTGTCCGGGTCCTCCTCGAACAGCTTGAGGATGTCGCGGAAGGACGAGCCGTTGATCGGATCGCCGCCGATGCCGACGCTGGTGGAGACGCCGATGCCGAGCGCCTTCATCTGCGATGCCGCCTCATAGCCCAGCGTTCCCGAGCGACCGACGATGCCGACGCGGCCGGGAAGGTAGATGTTGCCGGGCATGATGCCCATCATCGCTTGCCCGGGGGTGATGACGCCCGCGCAATTGGGGCCGACGAGGCGCATGCGGTCTTCAAAGCGGAAGCGCAGCATGAAGCGCTTCACCCGCGTCATGTCCTGCGAGGGAATGCCGTCGGTGATGCATACGCACAGCCTGATGCCGGCTTCGGCCGCCTCCATGATGGAGTCGGCGGCGAAGGGCGGCGGCACGAACACGATGCTCGCATCGGCGCCGGTTTCACGAACCGCGCCCCGCACGGTGTTGAAAACCGGCATGCCCTGATGGACCTGCCCGCCTTTGCCGGGCGTGACGCCACCCACGACATTGGTGCCGTAGCGCCGCATCTCGTCGGCGTGGAAGCTGCCGATCTTGCCGGTCAGGCCCTGCACGATCACGCGCGACCTGCGGTTCAACAGAATTGCCATCTCGTCCTCCCTCAGTTCGCTTTCTTGTTCTTCTTGGAAAAGGCGCGCATGGCCTCGACCGATCTTTCAGCGGCCTCGGCCAGCGTATCGGCGACGATCACGTCCTCGCCGGATTCCGCCAGTATCCTGCGGCCTTCCTCCACATTGGTGCCTGCCAGCCGCACCACCAGCGGCACCCCGACGCCGACTTCGCGGATGGCCTTGATGACGCCTTCGGCAACCCAGTCGCAGCGGTTGATGCCGGCGAAGATGTTGACGAGGATGGTTTCGACATTGTTGTCGGCAAGCACGGCGCGGAACGCCTTTGCCACCCGCTCCGGCGAAGCGCCGCCGCCGATGTCGAGGAAGTTCGCCGGTTCCCCGCCGGCGATCTTGATCATGTCCATGGTGGCCATGGCCAGACCCGCACCGTTGATGATGCAGCCGATATTGCCGTCGAGCCCCACATAGGAGAGGCCGCGATCGCCGGCGAAGGTCTCGCGCGGATCCTCCTGCGACTTGTCACGCAGTTCCGATATTTCGGGCCGGCGAAACAGGGCGTTCTCGTCGAAGGACATCTTGGCGTCGAGGGCGATCAGGTTGCCGTCGCCGGTCACCACCAGCGGATTGATCTCCAGCATGGAGGCGTCGAAGTCGCGGAATACGCGATAGCAGCCCATCAGCGTATCCACCGCCTTGCCGATCAGCCGGTTGTCGAGCCCCAGCCCGAAGGCGATCTCGCGCGCCTGGAACTGCTGCATGCCGACGCCTGGATCGACGATGGCGCGGATGATGGAATCCGGCTCCTTCTCGGCGATCTCCTCGATCTCCATGCCGCCCGAGGCAGAACCCACGATCATGACGCGCTCTGATTTGCGATCAAGAACGATGCCGAGATAAAGCTCCTGTCGGATGTCGACCGTCTCCTCGATGTAGAGGCGGGAGACGAGCTTGCCTTTCGGCCCGGTCTGGGTGGTGGCGAGCTTGCGCCCCAGCAGGGATTCAGCGGCCTTCGCCACTTCGCCATCGGAGTTGCAGATCTGTATGCCGCCTGCCTTGCCGCGTGCGCCGGAATGGATCTGCGCCTTGACCACCCATTTGCCGCCGCCGATCTCGCTGGCGCGATAAGCGGCCTGCTCGGGGCTGTAGGCAAGGCCGCCGCGCGGGATCTGGACCGAATAGCGCGACAGCAGTTCCTTGGCCTGGTATTCGTGGATATCCATCTTGAACCTCCCTCAGGCTGCCTGCGCAGCACGCTCTATGGCTTCGTGGACGACCAGCACGTTGCGGGCCATGCGCTCGGAAGCGGCGTCGATCATCTTGCCGTCCAGAGCCGCCGCACCCTTGCCCTGCTCTTCCGCCTCCTTCAGCGCCTCGATGATGCGGCGCGCGCGGGCCACCTCCTTGGCCGGCGGCGAGAAGACCTCGTTGGCAAGCTCGATCTGCGAGGGGTGGATGGCCCACTTGCCCTCGATGCCGAGGGCGGCCGCACGTCTGGCGGCGTCCAGATAGGCTTCAGGATCGGAGAAATCGCCGAACGGCCCGTCGACCGCCCGCAGCCCATAGGCCCGGCAGGCCACCGTCATGCGCGACAGCGCGAAATGCCACTGATCGCCCGGATAGTCGGGATTGAGGCCGCCGATGCTGACCGTGCGCGCCTTGCAGCTCGCCGCATAGTCGGCGACGCCGAAATGCATCGCCTCAAGCCGTCCGCCATAGGAGGCGATCGCCTCGACGTTGGCCATGCCGAGCGCCGTCTCGATCAGCGCTTCCAGACCGACGCGGGTTTCAAAGCCCTTTGCCATCTCGATCTGGTTGACCAGCGCCTCGACCATGTAGAGGTCGGCCGGCACGCCGACCTTCGGCACCAGAATGGTGTCCAGACGGTCGCCCGCCTGCTCCATCACATCGACCACGTCGCGATACATGTAGTGGGTATCGAGGCCGTTGATGCGGATCGAGATGGTCTTGCCGCGGGCGCGCCAGTCGATTTCGTTCAGCGCCCGGATGATGTTCTCGCGGGCCTTTTCCTTGTCCGGCGGGGCGACCGCGTCTTCCATGTCGAGGAAGACGTAGTCGGCGGCGCCCTCGGCGGCCTTGCGGATCATTTCCACGTTGGAGCCCGGAACGGCAAGCTCGCTGCGCTGTAGACGTGGTTTGCGAAGATGATGGAGGGTATGGCTCATGGCTGCTGCCTCCCTCAGGCCGCTTTGGCGACGGCGGGTTTGGCCGCCTGGCTGTAATATTCCACCGCAGCTCCAACGCCCGAGCCGGCCCTGATCTTCACGCCGCAGTCGAGCAGCGACATTTCCGTGGCCGCCAGCGCCGAGCACATCATCACTTCGTTGATCCAGCCGATATGGCCGATGCGGAACACCTTGCCGGCAACCTTGTTGAGGCCGACGCCCAGCGACGTCTGATAACCCTGATAGGCCCGGCGCACGATGTCGGCGCTGTCGATGCCCTCCGGCACGTAGATCGCGCTCACCGTATCGGAGTTCCATTTTTCTTCCTTGGCGCAGATCTGCAGGCCCCATGCGCTGACCGCAGCGCGCACGCCTTCGGCCAGCCGGTGGTGGCGCGCATAGACGTTGTCGAGGCCTTCATCGAGCAGCAGATCGAGAGCGGCGCGCATGCCGCGCAGGAGCTGAACCGCAGGCGTATAGGGGAAATAGCCGGTGTCGTTGGCCCGGATCATGTCTTCGAAGGAGAAATAGGTGCGGGGTTGCTTCGCCTGCTTGTTGGCGGCCAGCGCCTTCTGGCTGACGGACAGGAATGCGAGGCCCGGCGGCAGCATGAAGCCCTTCTGCGAACCGCTCACCGCGCAGTCGACGCCCCATTCCTCCTGCCGGAAATCGATCGAGGCGATCGACGACACGCCGTCGACGAAGAGCAGGGCAGGGTGCTTTGCCGCATCGAGCGCAGCGCGCACGGCCGCCACGTCGCTGGTGACGCCGGTCGTGGTCTCGTTGTGGGTGACGAACACCGCCTTGATGCGGTGTTCCTTGTCGGCTGCCAGCCGTTCCGCGTAGATCTCGACGGGAACGCCGGTGCCCCATTCGGCATCGATGACATCGACATCGAGACCGAAGCGCTGGGCCATGTCGACCCACAGCAGCGAGAACTGGCCGAAACGCGACATCAGCACCCGGTCGCCGGGATTGAGCGTGTTGGCGATGGCTGCTTCCCATGCGCCGGTGCCGGAGGAGGGGAAGATGAAGGCGCGGCCCGTTTCATTGCGGTAGACCTTCATCAGGTCGGTGAAAAGGCCGTTGACGAGCAGCGGATAATCCAGCGCGCGCATGTCTTCCATCGGCATGTTCATCGCCTGACGGACGGTTTCCGGCACGTTTGTCGGACCCGGAACAAAGAGATGAGTATAGCCAGCCATCAGAATTCCTCCCAGAAAATGCGGCGCAAGCGCCTGTTCGGCTTTCTGGAAGGATCAGGCGGGTGACGGAAGGTAACAACACCTGTCCAGATAGATTTGAGGGCCTTGAGGCGTTGGTAAGAACCTACTCATTCAGATGCTGAGATCGCCGATAGTATAGGCTGGACCTACCCGTTCATTATGCTTGGCAGCGGGCAGGGCGATTGCGGAAACAAAGACGAATGCGGGGCTGCGGCAAGCGCTGCACTAGGAATTATCGGCGTTTGCATGGTACTGGGATTAAACGTGACAGCATGATCGATGGCAACGGAGCATCCCACACGATGGCGGAGACAATGAAGCCGGCAAGGAAGACCCGGGCCAGCAAGGCTGCAAGCAAGGCCGAGCCAGCGAAAACTGTTCCCGAACTGCACCGGGTGGTGCCCCTGTCGCAGGACCCCCATTCCGTGCGCGATACGCGCGAAAATGTCCTTGAAGTCGCAATCGGGCATGAAGTGCGCACATTCCGCAAACAGTTCGGCATCACCGTGGCAGATCTCGCGGCTGCGACCAACATTTCGCTGGGCATGCTCTCCAAGATCGAAAACGGCATCACCTCGCCGTCGCTCACCACGCTGCAGGCGCTGTCGCGGGCGCTGGGTGTGCCGCTGACGGCATTGTTCCGCCGTTTCGAGGAGGAGCGCAGCGCCGTCTTCATCAAGGCAGGCGAGGGCGTCGACGTCGAGCGCCGCGGTACGCGCGCCGGCCACCAGTATACGCTGCTCGGCCATATCGGCGCCAATACGAGCGGCGTTGTCGTCGAGCCCTATCTGATCACGCTGGCGGAAGATTCCGACGTCTTCCCTACGTTCCAGCATGAGGGCATGGAGTTCCTCTATATGCTGGAGGGCGAGGTCGTTTACCGGCATGGCAGCAAGCTGTTCCGCATGCTGCCCGGCGACAGCCTGTTCTTCGACGCCGATGCGCCGCATGGACCGGAAGAGCTGACAGAGCGTCCCATCCGCTATCTGTCGATCATCTCCTATCCGCAGGGCAGCCGTCGCAACTGACGCCTCTGTCCGGCACCGTCTGAAGATATAGCGGCAATTTTCAGCCTCCGGTGATCCCGCTGATTGTCGGAGGCAATGCCATCTGCCGTGGGTGAAACCGCACGGCGGGCAACCTTTTCGTGTCGGTCACGCTACGACGTCCTGCCATCGCACGGTTTTGCGCTCGTTCGGGATGCCGCAAGGTCTTCATTGAACTACAGCCGGACGCACCCGCCACGGCGACCGTTTCCGGCCTCGCTATCCTCTTCCCGCGCAACGAAATACCCGAAAGCTTCCTGCCGGAAGCGCGCCATGCGCCTGCCCGTCCCTGAAATTCAGGGATCTGAAGGAGTGCTTTTCGGCGCCACTTTTCTTGTATGAAAAAAACATTCATCCCAGTTGAATTGCAGAAAATTGACTGCTATCGTCCTTCATCAGGAAAAGAACTTGCAAGAGGTGAACATCAATGTGTGGCATCGTGGGGCTGTTTCTGAAGGATAAGTCATTGGAGCCGCAACTCGGCGCCATGCTGTCGGAAATGCTGGTTCTGCTGACCGATCGCGGTCCGGACAGCGCCGGCATAGCAATTTACGGATCATCGGCTGCGGGGCATGGCAAGATCACCGTGCAGTCGCCTTCTCCGGAAGCTGATTTCGCCGGGCTCGACTCGGAAGTCGCGAAAGAAATCGGCGCTCCGGTGGCCATGACGGTGAAGTCCACCCACGCGGTTCTGGAGCTTCCGGCCGACAAGCTTGAAGCTGCCCGTGAAGCCATCTCCACGCTTCGCCCGGACGCCCGCGTCATGGGTGTCGGCGAGTCCATCGAAATCTACAAGGAAGTCGGCCTTCCCGAAGAAGTCGCCAGGCGCTTCGACGTGTCGGGCATGTCGGGATCGCATGGCATCGGGCACACGCGCATGGCTACTGAATCGGCGGTGACCACGATGGGTGCGCACCCGTTCTCGACGGGCCCCGACCAGTGCCTGGTTCATAACGGTTCACTGTCCAACCACAACAACATGCGCCGCAAGCTTCGCCGCGAAGGCATGAAGTTCGAGACCGAGAACGACACCGAGGTTGCGGCGGCCTACCTGTCGCACCAGATCGCGACCGGCAAGGGTCTCGGCGAGGCGCTGGAATCGAGCCTGAACGATCTCGATGGGTTCTTCACCTTCGTGGTTGGAACCAAGAACGGCTTTGGCGTCGTGCGCGACCCGATCGCCTGCAAGCCGGCGGTCATGGCGGAAACTGATCAGTATGTCGCGTTCGGAAGCGAATACCGGGCCCTGGCGAACCTGCCGGGGGTTGAGCAGGCGAGGGTCTGGGAGCCCGAGCCATCCACCGTTTATTTCTGGGAGCATTGAGGCGATGGCTACATCCAACCTTGCCAAGGCGGTTACGCACGAAGACCAGCATGCGGCGAAAGTCTTTGATCTGTCCAAGACGACGCTGCGGGAGCTTAACCAGGCCCTTCACGACGCCTCCGAAGGTTCCAACCACACGAACTGGGAGATCATCAATCCCAAGGGCAGTCATGCCGTTGCGGTGGGTGTGGAGTTGCCGCTCCAGATCGATGTGCGCGGCAGCGTCGGCTACTATTGCGCCGGCATGAACCAGAACAGCACGATCACCGTGCATGGCTCCGCCGGTCCCGGCGTCGCCGAAAACATGATGTCCGGCACCGTCGTGGTGAAGGGCGACGCCTCGCAATATGCCGGTGCCACCGGCCGGGGCGGGCTGCTGGTGATCGAGGGAAATGCCTCGTCGCGCTGCGGTATTTCGATGAAGGGCATCGACATCGTCGTGCGCGGCAATGTCGGCCACATGTCGGCCTTCATGGCGCAGTCCGGCAATCTCGTCATCATGGGCGATGCCGGCGATGCGCTCGGCGACTCCATCTATGAGGCCCGCCTGTTCGTGCGCGGCAGCGTGAAGAGCCTCGGTGCCGACTGCATCGAGAAGGAGATGCGCCCCGAGCACATCGAAATTCTGCAAGGGTTGCTCGATCGTGCCGGTGTCACTGACGCGAAGCCGCAGGATTTCAAGCGCTACGGTTCGGCCCGCACCCTGTACAACTTCAACATCGACAACGCCGACGCGTATTGAGAGGCCGGAAATGACCTATCACAATCCACCGACCACGCCACGCAAATCGGCGACGTTCGACGACTACGCCATGTCGGAAATCCGGCGCGCGGCCGCGACCGGCATCTACGACATCCGCGGTTCCGGCGCCAAGCGCAGGGTTCCCCATTTCGACGATCTGCTGTTCCTCGGCGCTTCGATCTCGCGTTATGCGCTGGAAGGCTATCGCGAGCGCTGCGACACCACGGTTGTGCTCGGCACCCGTTTCGCCAAGAAGCCGATCGAACTTAAAATTCCGATCACGGTTGCCGGCATGAGCTTCGGCTCCCTGTCGGGGCCCGCCAAGGAAGCGCTCGGCCGCGGCGCCACGCTTTCGGGAACCTCGACGACGACCGGCGACGGCGGCATGACCGAGGAAGAGCGCGGCCATTCCGAGAAGCTGGTCTATCAGGTCCTGCCGTCGCGTTACGGCATGAACCCGCGCGATCTTCGCCGCGCCGACGCCATCGAGGTGGTTGTCGGCCAGGGCGCCAAGCCCGGCGGCGGCGGCATGCTGCTTGGCCAGAAGATCTCCGACCGCGTCGCCGAGATGCGCACCCTGCCCAAGGGCATCGACCAGCGCTCGGCCTGCCGCCATCCGGACTGGACCGGCCCGGACGATCTGGAGATCAAGATCCTTGAAATCCGCGAAATCACCGACTGGGAAAAGCCGATCTATGTGAAGGTCGGTGGAGCAAGGCCCTATTACGACACCGCTCTTGCGGTGAAGGCAGGTGCTGACGTCGTCGTTCTCGACGGCATGCAGGGTGGTACTGCCGCCACACAGGAAGTGTTCATCGAACATGTCGGCCAGCCTACCCTTGCCTGTATTCGTCCGGCAGTGCAGGCTCTGCAGGATCTTGGCATGCATCGCAAGGTGCAGCTGATCGTCTCCGGCGGCATCCGCAACGGCGCGGATGTGGCGAAGGCACTGGCGCTTGGCGCCGATGCCGTCTCGGTCGGTACGGCGGCGCTCATTGCTCTTGGTGACAATGATCCGAGATGGGAGGAGGAGTACCAGAAGCTTGGCTCGACCGCCGGAGCGTATGACGACTGGCATGAAGGCAAGGATCCGGCAGGCATCACCACACAAGACTCCGAGCTTATGAAGAGAGTCGATCCGGTTGCTGCAGGTCGCCGCCTGGCCAATTACCTGAAGGTCATGACGCTTGAGGCGCAGACCATCGCCCGCGCCTGCGGCAAGAACCATGTCCACAACCTTGAACCTGAAGATCTGTGCGCCTTGACCATTGAGGCAGCAGCTATGTCGGGAGTGCCGCTGGCCGGAACGAACTGGGTGCCCGGGAAGAGCGCCTTTTAAAAAATAACCTGAATTGGGGAGGAGCAATTCAATGGGTACAATTTTTACAGCAAGGCAAGACGCATCGACACAAACCAACCTTGAAGCATACGCCAAAGCGAAGAACATCAAGTACTTCATGGTGACCTATACGGACGTGATCGGCTACCAGCGGGCCAAGCTGGTGCCAACCCGCGCCATCGCGGACGTCCAGAAAGGAGGAGCCGGCTTTGCCGGCTTCGCCGGCGGCATGGACATGACGCCGGCGAACTCCGACATGCTGGCGATCCCGGATCCGGACTCGGTCACGCCGCTCAGCTGGAAACCGGAGGTGGCATGGCTCGCTTCCGATTGCGTGATGGATGGAAAGAGTGTCGAGCAGGCACCGCGAAACACGCTCAAGCGTCTGGTCGAAGAGGCTGCGTCTCTGGGAATCCGCGTCAAGACCGGCGTCGAGCCGGAATTCTTCCTGACCACAGCCGACGGCAAAATGGTCGCCGACGAGCATGACCGTCTCGCCAAGCCCTGCTACGACCAGCAGGCGCTGATGCGTCGCTTCGACATCATCGCCGAAGCCAGCGAGGCGATGATCGATCTGGGCTGGGAGCCCTATCAGAACGACCATGAGGATGCGAACGGCCAGTTCGAGATGAACTGGATCTACGATGACGTGCTGGTGACGGCCGACCGTTATTCGTTCTTCAAGTTCATGATCAAGACCATTGCGGAACGGCACGGCCTTCGCGCCACCTTCATGCCGAAGCCGTTCCCCGGCCTGACCGGAAATGGTTGCCACGCCCACATTTCGGCGTGGGACCTGACCGGCACGAAGAACGTGTTCGCCGATGACAATTCGTCGAACGGGCTGTCCGAACAGGGCATGCACTTCCTTGGCGGCATCATGAAATATGCGCCGGCGATGACGGCGATCATCTGCCCCACTGTCAACTCCTACAAGCGCATCAATGCGCCGCGTACCTCGTCGGGGGCCACATGGGCACCGAACGCGGTGACATGGACCGGCAACAACCGCAGCCACATGGTGCGGGTGCCGGGTCCGGGCCGCTTTGAGCTGCGCCTGCCCGATGGTGCTGCCAACCCGTACCTGATGCAGGCGGTCATCCTCGCCGCGGGTCTTGCCGGTCTTCGCGACAAGCTCGATCCCGGCCCGCGCAGCGACATCAACATGTATGAGGACGGCCACACCATCAAGGATGCGCCGCGGCTGCCGCTCAATCTGCTGGATGCGCTGCGCCTGCTCGATGGCAGCGAGGAGTTCAAGCAGATGCTGGGGCCGGAGCTGGTCGACGCCTTCGTCAAGATGAAGATGAAGGAGTGGAATTCCTACGTTTCCCATTTCACCGAATGGGAACGCGAAAACGCTCTCGACATCTGAAACGCCTCTGCCGGATCGCCCTCAATTCCCGGAATACATGCGATGAAATATTCGATCTTCTCCCTCGCCCGGGCGGCCCTGACCGGCCACAGGGGCTGGACACGAGCCTGGCGCGATCCGGCGCCCAAAAGCCGCTATGATGTGATCATCATCGGCGGTGGCGGACATGGCCTCGCCACCGCTTACTTCCTTGCCAAGGAATACGGTATCCGCAATGTCGCGGTGCTGGAGAAAGGCTGGATCGGTTCCGGCAATGCCGGCCGCAACACCACCATCATCCGCTCCAACTACATGCTTCCGGGCAATGTCGGCTTCTACGAGCTGTCCATGAAGCTGTGGGAGCGCATGGAGCAGGACCTCAACTACAACACCATGGTGAGCCAGCGTGGCATCATCAATCTTTATCATTCGGATGCGCAGCGCGATGCCTTCGCCCGGCGCGGCAACTCCATGCGCATCAACGGCATCGATGCCGAACTGCTCGACGCCGAGCAGATCCGCAAGGAACTCCCCTTCCTCAATTACGCCAATCCGCGCTTTCCCATCATGGGTGGTCTGGCGCAACGGCGAGGCGGCACGGCGCGCCATGATGCCGTGGTGTGGGGCTATGCGCGCGCCGCCAATGATCTGGGCGTCGACATCATCCAGAATTGCGAGGTGACCGGCTTCCAGCGCACGGATGGCCGCATCACCGGCGTGGAAACGACGCGTGGTTCGATCGGTGCCGGCAAGGTCGGCATGGCCGTCGCCGGCAACACCTCGCGTGTTGCCTCCATGGCAGGACTGAGGCTCCCCATCGAGAGCCATGTGCTTCAGGCCTTCGTCACCGAAGCGATCAAGCCGCTCATCCCCGGCGTGGTCACCTTTGGCGCGGGCCATTTTTACATCAGCCAGTCGGACAAGGGAGGCCTTGTCTTCGGCGGCGATCTCGACGGCTACAACTCCTACGCCCAGCGCGGCAACATGCCGACCATGGAGGACGTCTGCGAGGGCGGTATGGCGGTGATGCCGATGATCGGCCGCGTGCGCCTGCTGCGCCAGTGGGGCGGCATCATGGACATGTCGATGGACGGCACGCCGATCATCGACAGGACACCCGTGGACGGGCTCTATCTGAATGCCGGCTGGTGCTATGGCGGTTTCAAGGCAACGCCGGCCTCGGGCCTGACCTTCGCTCATCTGATCGCGCGCGACGAGCCGCACAAGGAGGCCAGCCGTTTCCGGCTGGATCGCTTCCGGCGTGGCGCGATGATCGACGAAAAGGGCCAGGGCGCCCAACCGAACCTTCATTGAAAGTGGTGTCGTCCGATGCGAATTGCATGTCCTTTCTGCGGCGAACGAGAAGTCGGCGAGTTCAGCTATCTCGGTGACGCCAGCCCCCGGCGCCCACACTACACGATCGATGACGGAAGCGATCCCGTGAAACTTCGGGAGGATTTCTACGACTACGTCTATCTGCGCGACAACGTGGCCGGAACGATGCGGGAATACTGGTACCACGGTGGCGGTTGCCGCTCCTGGCTGATTGCCGAGCGTGACACGCGAACCCACGAATTCAGGTCGGTGCAGGCGGCTGCGGGTGCCGGCGCCTCCGTCACGTCACCGGCGGGAGAATGAACATGTCGGGCTATATTGAATCCCAGCCTCTGGGCAGGACCGCAGCCACGCAAGACGCAGGTGCGAATTCACAGGCTGCCGATGGCACGCAATCGCATCGCCTGCGCGCAGGCGGTCTGATCGACCGCCAGAAGCCGCTCAGCTTCACTTTCGACGGCAAGGCGATGACCGGCTATGCCGGCGACACGCTGGCCTCGGCCCTCGTGGCCAACGGCGTCAAGCTGGTTGCCCGCTCGTTCAAGTACCACCGCCCGCGCGGCATCATGACGGCTGGCTCGGAGGAGCCGAGCGCGCTGGTGGAAATGCGCAGCGGCGCTCGGCGCGAGCCCAATACGCGCGCCACGACGCAGGAACTCTATAACGGCCTTTCCGCCCACAGCCAGAACCGCTGGCCCTCGCTGCGGCGCGATTTCATGGCGGTCAACTCGCTGCTGTCGCCGATCTTCGTGGCAGGCTTCTACTACAAGACCTTCATGTGGCCGGCGAAGTTCTGGGAGAAGATCTACGAGCCGATGATCCGTCGCGCCGCCGGTCTCGGCAGGAGCGCCGGGGAAGCCGATCCCGATCACTACGACAAGGTGTGGGCGCATTGCGATGTGCTCGTCGTCGGTGCAGGCCCCGCAGGTCTTTCCGCCGCACTCTCTGCCGGTCGGGCCGGCGCGCGGGTCATTCTGGTGGAGGAGGACACGCAACTCGGCGGCCGCCTGCTCAGCGATGGCGGCGAGATCGACGGCATGCAGGCCCACGAATGGGTTCAGCGGGCTGAAACCGAGCTCGATGCGCTGCCCAATGTCCGCATTATGAAGCGCACCGCGCTGTTCGGCGTATATGATGGCGGCGTCTATGGCGCGCTGGAGCGCGTTGCCGACCATGTTCCGGTGCCCGGACCGCATCAAGTGCGCCAGCGTCTGTGGCGTATCGTTGCCCGCCGCAGCGTGGTGGGAGCCGGCTCGATCGAACGCCCGATCGTCTTCCCCGGCAACGACCGGCCGGGGGTGATGATGGCTTCGGCCGTGCGCACTTATGTAAACCGCTTCGCGGCGCTGCCGGGGCGTAATGTTGCGCTGTTCACCAACAATGACGATGGCTGGCGCACCGTCGAGGCGATCCATCGTGCCGGCGGGCAGCTGGCGGCGGTGGTTGATCCGCGCGGGCAGGCTCCGGTGGAGTACCAGTCTCTCGTCAAGGCATCCGGACTGCGGGTGCTGTCCGGCTTCGTGTCGGACGTGAAAGGCGGCGTCGATGGCGTCAGCAGTGTCACGGTAACCGGCAAGGACGGTCGCCGGCAGGATGTCGCGGCGGATTGCCTGGCCGTTTCCGGCGGCTGGAATCCCAATGTCGGCCTGTCCTGCTTCCATCGCGGCCGGCCCACATGGCGCGAGGACATTGCCGCTTTCGTGCCGGGGGACTGTCCGCCCGGAATGCGGATGGTGGGTGCGGCGGAAGGAGATTTTTCGCTGGGCGAGTGCCTGCGCGCAGGTCATGCCGCAGGTCTTGCGGCTGCCTCGGATTGTGGCTTCACGGAAGATGGCGGAAGTGCTGCCGAGGCCGGCGACGAAACCTATGCGATCTCCCCGCTGTGGCAGGTTCCGGCGAAGGGCAAGGCCTTCGTGGACTTCCAGCATGACGTGACCGCGTCCGACGTAACGCTGGCCCAGCGCGAAGGCTATGAGAGCGTCGAGCATCTGAAGCGCTACACCACGCTTGGCATGGCTACCGATCAGGGCAAGACCTCCAACATCAACGGCCTTGCCATCATGGCGGCCGTCACCGGCCGCTCGATCGGGCAGACCGGCACCACCATCTATCGCTCGCCCTATTCGCCGGTCGCCATCGGGGCTTTCGCCGGTCACAATCGCGACGAAACGTTTCATGCATGGCGATTGGCGCCATCGCATCACTGGGCCGCGGCGCGGGGCGCGGTGTTCGTCGATGTCGGCCTGTGGAAGCGTGCGCAGTGGTTCCCGCAGCCGGGCGAGACCGACTGGCTGCAGTCCGTCAACCGCGAGGTCAACGCCGTGCGCAACGGTGTCGGCTTCTGCGACGTCTCCACGCTCGGCAAGGTCGATGTGCGTGGCGCGGATGCCGGCATCTTCCTCGACCGCGTCTATATCAACGCCTTCTCCTCGCTGGCCGTGGGCCGGGCGCGCTACGGCTTGATGTTGCGCGAGGATGGGATCGTCATGGATGACGGCACCACCTCGCGGCTGGCCGAAGACCACTATTTCATGACCACGACCACCGCCAAGGCGGGGCCGGTCATGCAGCATCTGGAGTTCTGCCGGCAGGTGCTGTGGCCGGAACTCGACGTGCAGCTTTCCTCGGCAACGGACCAGTGGGCCCAGTTCTCCATCGCCGGCCCGAACACGCGGGCCCTGTTGCAGGCGCTGTGCGACCCGGATGAAGACCTCAGCAATGAGGGCTTCCCCTTCATGGGCGTCCGCGAGGTGAAGCTGCGCGGCGGCATGACGGCGCGCCTGTTCCGCATCTCCTTCTCGGGCGAGATGGCCTTTGAAATTTCCGTGCCGGCGCGCTTCGGCAACGCCATGGCGGAAAATCTGATGATCGCCGGCAAGCCGTTTGGCGTGACGCCCTATGGCACTGAAGCGCTCGGGGTCATGCGTATCGAAAAAGGCCATGTCGCGGGTCCGGAGCTCAATGGCACCAGCACGGCCGATGATCTTGGGCTCGGCAAGATGATGTCGAAGAAGAAGGACTTCATCGGCCGAATCATGGCGGGGCGCGAGGCGCTGACCGCCCCTGACCGGCAGGTCGTCGTCGGCATCAGGCCCGTGGATCAGGGCCGGCGGCTCCGTTCCGGCGCCCGCATCGTGCCGAAAGGCGAGCGCCCGGGGCCGCAAACCGATCACGGCTACACGGCTTCGGTGTGTTTCTCGCCGACCCTGAACCACTGGCTCGGTCTTGCTTTCGTGCAGCGCGGCCGCGAGCGTTTCGGCGAAATCATCCGTATCCATGACCCACTGCGGGGCGAGGATTATGACGCCGAAATCTGCAATCCTGTCTTCTACGATCCGGAAGGAGTGCGCCAGCGTGGCTGATTTTTCCTGGAATACGCAATCGCCGCTGCAAAAGGCGCTCGTCACCGGCATGCATGGGGTTGGTGGTGCGCCCGGTGTGGAGCTGTCCGAAATCCGCAACATCGTTCTCGTGCAGGTGATGGCGCGGCGCGGCAAGGTGGCCGAGACGGCCAAAATCGCCAAAAAGCTGTTTGGGGTCGCGCCGCCTTCAGCTCCCGGTGCGGTTTTCGGCAAGGAGGTAACACTCATCTGGTCCGGTCCGGACCAGTTTCTGACTTTCGCGCCGCTGGGCGAGGAGAAGCTGATGAAACGGATTGCCGATGGCTTTGCCGGCATTGCCTCGCTGTCCGATCAGTCCGACGGGCGCTGTGTGCTTCGTATTTCCGGTGCCCGCGCCGCGCAGGCGATGGCCAAGTTCCTGTCGATCGATTTTCACGACAGGGCTTTTCCGGTGGGGGCTGCGGCCACCACGTCGCTCGATCATACGGCGGCCAATATCTGGCGCACGGCCGACGGCCCGGATGGGGCGCCGGTCTATCACATCGCGATCTTCACCAGCTTTGCGGACAGCCTGTATGGCGTGATCGCGGATTCCTCGCTGGAATATGGTCTGCGGGTCGCCTGACGCGCCTGCCGTACGCTGTCCGGATAAAAGAGCCCGCTTCAGCTTGGAGCGGGCTTTTTGGGCGGACCCTAACGGGCATCTGCACGGCTCAGGCGGAGGGACTGTTGCTCCTCTCGCTTGCGTAAAGCGCGACAGCCATGGCCCGGTTGCGCACCTCCAGCTTGCTGTAGAGATTCTTGAGGTGGTATTTGACAGTGTTTTCCGAAATGCCCGTCCGCGCGGCGATCTGGATGTTGCTCCATCCATCCGCCAGCACGGACAGAAGCTCATGCTCGCGTGTCGTAAGGCGTGACAGCGGCGTGTCGTTGATCCTGGTGACATCGATATAGGGAATGCAGATCCGGCCATGCGCCACGGCAATCAGCGTGTCGAACAGGATTGCAGGATCGTCGAACTGATAGCAGAAACCCTGAGCGCCCAGCCGTACGCATTTCTTGAGAATGGACAGGTCATGGTCGTTTGAGAAGATGACCACGCGGGCATCGATTCCACGCTGGCGGATCTGGGTAAGCAGCGTTCCGCCATCCATGTCGGCCAGCTTCCAGCCGAGCACTGCCAGATCGAAACCGGGGCCGGGCTGCGCGCAGGCTTCGAGAAAGGCCTTGCCGGTGGTGACGTTCTCGCCCAGATCGAAACGTCCGTCCCGCGCGATCATGTCGGCCAGTGCCGATACGACAAGAGGATTGCGCTCCGCAACCAGAACCCGGAATTTGCGTGGTGCGGTTGCACTGGCCCCGGTGTCGCCGGGCTCACGACTTATGATGTCGAGGCTCATATGCGCTTCCTCCCCAGGCTTCGCGATATGCCTTGGCGGGGTCGCTCCGAAAATTGCGCGACCTCGCACTTCTAATTCATAACATGAATTCTTTTTTCATTTTAGTACATTTTCAAATGTTGGCCGGGCTTGTCAATTCCACAAAATCACCCATGACCTGCCCCTGCGTCATAAAGTCCTTGACGACGGCGGGATTCCCGGCAATCTTTCACTACAAAGAAAATAATAAAACTGAGCGGAAACTCGACCTGCCGTTTTTCACGATGGCGGAAATGCCGTCGGCTGTGTCGCCCGTTCAATAACGAAGGGGATCTTCTCAATGACAGTATTAGCTCAATCCGGGCCCGTGGAGGCGGGTCAGCTTCACCGGACAATCGACTGGCGCGGAGCGTTCTGGGTCGCCAGTGGCGTTCCGGCCCTCGTGCTTTTCTCCATTGGCGGCATTTCCGGCACGGTCGGCACGCCGGCCTTCGTCATCTGGATGGTGTCGGTGTCCTTTGGCCTCATACAGGCATGCACCTATGCCGAGATCGCGGGACTTTTCCCGAGCAAGTCGGGCGGCGCTTCGGTCTATGGCGCGACGGCATGGCTGCGCTACTCCAAATTCATCGCGCCCTTGTCCGTATGGTGCAACTGGCTGGCGTGGACGCCGGTGTTGTCGCTGGGCTGCTCGATCGCGGCTGCCTACATCCTCAACGTTCTGGCGCCGATCCCATCTTTCACGGAGACCTCGCCGCAGGTTCTGGCATGGCTTGCAGAGCCGGCCAATGCGGGCGCAACGGCCGCCGAGGCCATTGCCGCGCTGACGGCGGCCGCCACGCCGGCAATACGCGACTGGACGCTCTACAGCGGCTCTCTGGGGCCGGTACACTTTTCCATGAATGCCGTTTTCGTCATCGGCGTCATCCTCATGCTGGTCACCTTCGCGATCCAGCATCGCGGCATCCTCAGCACGGCCAATGTCCAGAAGTTTATCGGCCTCGCCGTCATCGTTCCCATGCTGATCGTCGGCATCGTGCCGATCCTCACCGGGCAGATCAACTGGGATAACTACACGCCTTTCGTGCCGCTGGCCGAGGCCTATTCGCCTGAACCCGGCGCGTGGAACATCGCCGGCTGGACGCTTGTGTTCGGCGGCATGTTCATCGCTGCCTGGTCGGCCTATGCGTTCGAAACATCGATCTGCTTCACCAGCGAGTTCAAGAACCCCGGACGGGACACGGTGCGGGCCATCCTCTACTCGGGGCTTCTGTGCCTGCTGCTCTACACTCTGGTGCCCTTCACTTTTCAGGGCGTGCTTGGGCTGGAAGGCATGCTGTCGCCGTCGATCGCCGATGGTTCGGGCGTCGGGCAGGCGATGGCCCAGATGGTGGGCGGTTCAGGCTTCGTCACCACGATCATGATCATGCTGATGATCCTGGCGCTGATGCTGGCCATCAACACGGCCATGGCCGGTTCTTCGCGCACCCTCTATCAGGGGGCGGTGGATGGCTGGCTGCCGCGCTACCTCTCGCACGTCAATGAGCATGGCGCGCCGACGCGGGCGATGTGGACAGACCTGATCTTCAATCTCGGCATTCTGGCCATTGCCTGCGCGGATGCCGAAAGCTTCTTCTTCATCCTTGCCGTATCGAACTGCGGCTACATCATCTTCAACTTCCTCAACCTGAATGCCGGGTGGATTCACCGCATCGACAACGGCCATATCAGGCGACCATGGCGGGCGCCGACCATCCTCATCGCCGTCGGGTGCCTGCTTTCCTACGTCAACGCCATGTTCATGGGCGCGGGCGCGAAAGTCTGGAATCCGTGGGCGCTGTGGGCAGGGCTGATCGCTGCGGCGCTCATCATCCCTGTGTTCTGCTACCGGCACTACATCCAGGACGGCGGGCGCTTCCCGACCCATATGCTGGATGATCTCGGTATCACCCAGGAAGACCTGAAGGTGCGCAAGGCGGGCATTCTTCCCTATCTCACGCTCGCTGCCGGCCTCGTCGTGGTTCTCGTCGCCAACTGGATTTTCGTCATCTGATCCGATGCTTCCGCATTCGCACAGAAGCCGGCCTCGTGCCGGCTTCTTTCTGTGCTGAAGCGATTCGGGCGGCTTGTCTGTCCCCGCCTTCCCGTCTGCACCGGCTTGTGGAAACGCAAAAGAGGCGTCAGGACTTAATATTCTTTATATGAAATTTTCTTGCTTTGCAGTTGACTGCCGCTTGAAGCCGCTGTTATGGTTCCGGAACATAATCAATTAGTTCCGGAGCCGACAAGGGCGCTGCCCAATGTCGGTGCACAGGACAAGAGCCAACAGAGCTCAAAGGGGAAAGTGCAGAATATGACCACCGTCATAGATGGTAAGCTTGTGGCCGAAGACGTTGTCGCGACGGTCCAGAAAGCGGCAGAACTTCTCAGGGCTGAAGCAGGCGTGACACCGGGGCTGGCGGTGGTGATTGTCGGCGAAGACCCTGCCAGTCAGGTCTATGTCGCCTCCAAATCCCGCAAGGCGAAGGATTGCGGATTTCATTCCGTGCAGCACACGCTGCCTGCCGAAACCTCACAGGCCGACCTTCTGGCGCTGATCGCCGGCCTGAATGCGGATCCGGAAATTCACGGCATTCTCGTTCAACTTCCCCTGCCCGAACAGATCGATTCCGGCGCCGTGATTCAGGCGATCGCGCCGGAAAAGGACGTTGACGGCTTTACCTATGTGAATGTCGGCAAGCTGGGCGCCGGTGCTGCGGAAACCGCTTTCGTGCCCTGCACGCCGGCCGGTTCCATGGTGCTTATCGAGCGGGTTCGCGGCCGGGATCTTTCGGGGCTCAATGCCGTGGTCGTCGGCCGTTCCAACATTGTCGGCAAGCCGATGGCAAACCTTTTGCTTGCCGCGAACTGCACCGTCACGGTCGCCCATTCCCGCACCCATGACCTTCCGGCCCTGTGCCGCACCGCCGACATTCTCGTCGCCGCCGTCGGCCGGCCCGAGATGATCAGGGGCGACTGGGTCAAGGAAGGCGCCACCGTGATCGATGTCGGCATCAACCGCATTCCTGCACCTGAAAAAGGCGAAGGCAAGCAGCGACTCGTGGGCGACGTCGCCTACGCAGAGGCGGAGCGCCGCGCCGGGGCGATCACGCCTGTGCCCGGCGGCGTCGGTCCGATGACGATCGCCATGCTCATGGCCAACACGCTGGTTTCCGCCTGCCGCGCGGCCGGGCGCACGCCGCCTCGTTTCTAGACTTTCTGTCAACTGCATCGACCTGCTCAGACCCAGATATCACCATCGAGGAAAAAATGGCCGAAGTTAAAAGCGACATTGAGATTGCGCGTGGAGCGTCGAAGAAGGCGATCCAGGAGGTTGGTGCGAAGATCGGGATACCGTCTGGTGA